>JBHIBU010000125.1:0-3957 GCA_046759245.1 Dehalococcoidia bacterium
GCAAAGTCCCCGAAAGTACTGAGAGACTCCAGGGGATTCTTGGTAAGCACCTTACCTTTCCACTCCGGCCTCGTCAAGTCCCAGATGTTGTCTACGGGAGAGCCATCAGGATATCTCTCGGCGTTGTAGAAGATCACCCCTCCACCCAATCGCTGTACTAAAAGCGGCTCCTTGTACTCCGCCGGTATATAGTCGGCAAGGGATTCTGGCACGAAATTGTTGATGTAACCCTCCTTCAGCAATTGGTGAATCATTTCCGAGCCACCGGTAAAGATGACGTCAGCGTTGTAGACTCCAGCTTCCTGCTCGCGCAAAGTTTTCTCAACGGTTTCAGCGGAACCCAAATCATGCGCCTCCACCTCTATGCCATATTTAGCCTGGAATGTTTCTGCTGCATCGAATATCCTGGATGAGGAACTATATACGACAACCTTACCCTCGGCTTTAGCGTTTTCTTCGATCTTCTGCCAAGAGGTTGCCTCAGCAAACCCTGAAACCGCCAAAGCCAGTACACTCAAAACAAGTCCACTGACCAACACCAAGATAAACTTCCTTTTCATGCCCATTTCATACCTCCTTATTGTGGGTTAGCTGAAAATATTTTTGCTCTATGACATGTGACATCACCTCCTCGTATGATCAAATTAGTTAATGGGGTCTATTTTTATAAAGTAGTGATTTTATCCTCCGCCTATATGTTCCAGCTTTGATTTACCGAGCAGGGTGGCGAGGAAATAACCAGTCAAGGTAATAACGACAATTAGCACAGCGATAGCATTGGCATGCTGCATGAATCCTTGTTCCACATAGCGGTAGGTCATTGATGTGAGCAGACGTGTCTTCGGCGTCACCAATAGAATGACCAGACTGAGCGTCCTCATCGTTGAGATGAAGCTCAAGATTATTCCGGCCATCAGACCGCTTTTCCCCAATGGTATGATGATCTTGCCCATCCGCTTGAACCAAGATGCTCCCCGAAGGTACGCCGCCTCTTCTAGGGACTGGTCTATCTGCATCATCGCCGATATCCCGGTTCTCGAAGAATAGGGAAGCCTTTTTGCTGCTGCGACCACCAGGAGGAGCGCGAAGGTACCGTATAGACTGGGAAGAGGCCCCCATGGCTTGGCAAACATGCTCAGATATATACCACCAAAGGCGATTGATGGGATGATATAGGGCGTAAACGCAAGATTCTCCAGCGTTTTTGATAACGGAGACCCTCGTGCCTTGACTACCGCATAGCCAAAGAAGAGGCCGACTATGGCAGCAATACCAGCCGTAACCACTGAGAGCTTTATACTGTTCCAGGCGCCTCCCAAGACAAAGGGACTGCGGAAGATTCCTGCCTGGCCCTCCGCTATCCCTATGGTTGACTTGCCAATCCAAAAGTGAAGGGTAAGCTGCCTCAAGTTAAAGTCCCCAAGCAAGGTCAGGCTCTGTATGACCAAAAGCGAAAGCGGGAGCAAGATGCATATACCTACAAAACTGAACACAGCGATCGTAATCGGCAGCTTGGCTTTGCGAAGTTTGGTACGCTGGATCCTTGTTCCCTTACCACTAATGGTGGTGAACTGCTTGCGTACCCCCACAACCCTGGCGTTCATATATATGGTGAGGGCAGAGATAAGGACGAGAAGGATCACCAGAACGTACGCAGTCCCTTCAACCCGGCTTCCCAGCATGGCATATATCCTGGTGGATATGGTGTAATACCGCACGGGCAGGCCAAGGATGGCAGGAGTACCAAATGTACCAATAGCCTTACTAAAAATCAACACAAACGCGGAACCCAGCGCTGGAAGCATGAGGGGGAACGTGATCTTCCTCAGTATCCTCCTCCTCGAGGCGCCCAGCACCATGCCGGTATCCTCCAATTGGTTATCCAGCGTAGCCAATGCCCCCGAGACGAGGATAAAGGCGTACGGGAAGTAGTGGATAGTGAGTGCTATGACAATAGGAAGATAGCCGTAGGCAAGCCAATTTGGGGTCTGGATACCAATGGCCTGCAAAAAACCTGGAGCCCCACCTATGCGTGTGTTCTTAAACATGGTAAACCAAGCAAGCGCCATTACCCAAGAAGGCATGATGTAAGGAGCGATCATCAGGTTGCCAGCCGCCCTCTTGAGAGGCAGGTCGGTCCTCACCACCAACCAGGCTAGGAGCGATCCCAAGGGGAGAGCTAACGCGATCACCCCAATCCCTATGACCAGACTGTGAAGGAGGGGTTTGTAAAACAACACGCTGCTGATCTGACTAACTACCACTCTCCACCAGTGATAGAGGGTGATTTTCCCCGGTACGGCATCGGATACCAAACGGGTGTCGGTAGAGCTGAATGTAGTTGCACCGATGACAATCTGCACCAGTGGCAATACGACGAAGATGACCAGTCCGGCCAGCAGAATTAAACCCATGACCTTTTCCGGACGGCCCAGATACCGTCCTAGCTTAAATCGCACCCGCCTGGCAGCCTTTCCTACAGAAATATCCTTCCTTACAGAAATATCCATACCGACACTCCTTTCCGCCCCCTCCTAGAGATCCGCCGCAGCGCTTTTTCCAATCTCCTTGTCCCTCTTTTCATTACCTGGATTTTCCATGGGTGATATCTACTTGAGCCCCAGGATCTCAACCACGTCTTCTAAGTTATCAAGGGTGGCATCGGGCTGGATTGGCTCATTACTTATGTCACTTTGCTGAGTTAAAGAAGAAGGGATGAGCAAAGATAGTCCATATCCAGCTTGCTTGGAACCTATAACATCACGGGAAATAGTGTCACCTACATAGACACATTGTGCAGGGCTCACCCCTGTCAGTCTCGCCGCGTATCGGAAGATACTGGGATCAGGCTTTCGCCGCCCGTAAATAGAGGAGAGAACAATGACTTCAAAATAGTTAATTATGCCGTATTTTTCAAGGCAATAAGGTACCAGCATAATCCCAAGGACGTTACTTATGCAGCCGATCTTAAGCCCCATTTGCCTGATAGCTTCCAGTACCCGCGGGACCTCTTTTCGCATTTGCCTGCGGTAAAAATTTGTCTCCACAAAAAAAGTAAGCAACTCAGCGATGCGGGCTATCTTCTGAGAAGGAAGATTCAAATCGCCGAACACGTATTCGTTCCAGAAATCGGCTGCTTTGATTTCCACCTTGCTCTGCACTCGCCATTCCATGTATCGTCTCAAACCACTGGACACTAATTGATAGAAGTTCTCTTTTGGTAAACCGGGGTCTAGCCCATGCTGTTTAAGCAATCGGAGAAGCCTCCCAGCAGCGGCCAATCTTAGCTCTTCATCATACTTTAGGTCCTCCACCGTTCCTCCCATATCAAAAAAGACAGCTTTGACCCAATCACCCTTTTTCATAACCTTATACTTCCCCCCAGCCTTTTAATGATAAAGACGCTTTAGTTAAAAACTCCATTCCATCCATGACCAAAGCTTTTATCATTTTGTTCTCTTCCTACCCTTCTTACAATTCGACCCTTCCGCCCAACCGGCGCAGAAGGAAATAACCAGTCAGCGTAATTATAATGATTACCAGCATGATAGCATAGGAATGCTGAATGAACCCCTGGGTTTGATACCTAAAAATGATGGACGTCATTGTCCTCGTTTTGGGGGTCACCAAAAGAATGATTACGTCCAATACGCGCATGGTGGTGATGAGGGTCAACAGCACCGCTGACAAGATCCCCGATTTGGCCAGTGGAATGACGATCCGATAGAACCGAGTAGCCCAACCGATCCCATGAACTTCTCCGCTCTCTTCCAGTGATGGATCAATCTGGTGGATTGCCGTAATGCCTGAAGCGGAAGAGTAGGGCAAGTATTTCACCGTACAGGCCAACCCTAACAGGGCGAAGGTACCGTAAAGGGCGGGCAAAGGGCCCCAAGAGCGGGCAAATAGGGTGAGGTAGATCCCTCCGAAGGCAATGCCGGGAATCATGTAAGGCAT
>JBHIBU010000126.1:0-3949 GCA_046759245.1 Dehalococcoidia bacterium
GCCATATTGGTACAGCCGCACCTCATTGACCGCCCAACGCAGATTGCTGGCGAGGAGGAAGATCGGGAGGCAGAGGAGGAAGAGACCTGCTGCCAAGGCGCTAAGAATGCTCAAGGGCTTCCTTTTTTCGACCATGACAACTTGACATGGTAACCAAGCAGACCCCAGCTTGTCAATCCAACAGCTTTACTTGTATAATCGGGGTAGCGTTTTTGAGGAAGGGACATAAGTTGAATATCGAGGAGAACCCGGGCGGTTTTGCCGCCCTGATAGAGATTATTGCCAAGCTGCGCAGCCCCCAGGGCTGCCCCTGGGACAGGGAGCAGACCCATGCTTCCATTAAGGGTAATCTTCTAGAGGAGACCTATGAGGCTTTAGAGGCCATCGATGAGGGGGACATGGGAAAGCTTTGTGAGGAGCTTGGAGACCTCATGATGCAGATCGTGCTTCACGCCCAGATGGCCAGCGAGGAGAAGGGTTTCGAGATAAGCGATGTATTGCGCCAGATCAACACAAAATTAATCCACCGTCACCCCCATGTCTTCGGCGATGCCAAGGCGGCGGATGCCCGGCAGGTGATCTCAAACTGGGAGGCATTGAAACAGGAGGAGGGCAAGGGCTCCCTTCTTGCCGGCATACCCAAAGGGATGCCTTCCCTGGCCTATTCTCAAGCGATTCAGCGGCGCGCTTCAAGAGTGGGCTTCGACTGGGAGGAGGTAGAGGGCATCATAGAGAAGCTGGCTGAGGAGGTGGCAGAGTTTAAGAAGGCAACCGGGCACCAGCAGCGGGTGGAAGAGTTCGGCGATTTGCTATTTACCCTGGCCAATATCGCCCGCAGGCTCGACATCGACCTCGACGGGGCGCTGCGCCAGGCAAATGAGCGATTCTACCGCCGCTTCTCCTACATGGAGCAGGTCTGCCAAAAGAGGGGCATCCCCCTTTCAAGCCTCTCGCTGGAGGAGCAGAACGCCTTATGGGAGGAGGCGAAGCGGAGCATCGACCTCTGAAGAAAGGTCAGTCTATTACCGCTATGGCCTCCACCTCCAGCAGCATCCCCGGGTAGGCCAGGTCGCCCACCTGGACCCCGGTACTCGGCGGGCGATGCCGACCAAGGTACTTGCGATAGGCGTCGGCGATCTTGGGCAGGTCCTCGGCGAGATTGATGAAGTAAAAGGTGAACTTGACCACATCCTGCATGGTGGCCCCGGCCGCCTCCAGGACCCGCTTCATGTTCTCGAAGATTTGGTGGGCCTGGGCACCGCAGTCCCCTTCTACGACATTGCCCTCCAGGTCCATGCCCGCCTGGCCCGCGACATAGATGGTGTTGCCCACCTTGATGGCATGGGAATAGCCCCGAGCCCGGTGGACGTTCTCCGGTGCGATGATCTCTCTGGCCACTATCGCCTCCTTTGAGTTTGGATTTGAACCCCCGCCAGCCAGCAGTCCTCGGTCAATATTCAACAGTCGGGGCGAGAGGACTTGAACCTCCGACCTCAGCGTCCCGAACGCTGCGCGCTACCAACTGCGCCACGCCCCGTTGCAACCATTATACCCCTCGATACCAATGTTAGCAACAAGCCTTCTTGAATTGCCCTCTATCCACTGCTATACTTAGTAAATCGTGAAGTACTGCGTTCTGATTATCGATGGTGCCTCGGGCTGGCCGCTGCCTGGGCGCGGTGGGAAGACCTGCTTGGAGCTGGCGCATACGCCCAACCTGGACAGGATGGCAAGCGAGGGGGTTTTGGGGCTGGTGCGCACAGTGCCAGAGGGGATGGAGCCCAGTAGCGCCTGCGCCTGCATGTCGGTGCTCGGCTACGATCCAAGGGTCTACTACCGGGGCAGGAGCGCCATCGAGGCGAGGAGTATGGGCATCCCTCTCAATGAAGGGGAGGTTGTTTTTCGCTGCAACCTGGTCGCCGTTCGCGATGGGAAGATGTGGGACTATAGCTCGGGGCACATTGAAAACAGCGAAGCCCATGCCCTCATTTCCTCTCTGGAGCAGAGCCTGGGCAATGACAAAATACACTTCTACCCCGGGGTCGGATACCGACACCTATGCAAGATAACGGGGGGTGAGGATACACTTTTGGCCACCTGCACCCCGCCACATGATATTCCAGGTAAGCCCATCGATGGATTTATTCCCCGTGGGCCGGGGAGCGACTTATTGCGCGACCTCATGGCACGCTCAGAGGATGTACTGCGCGACCATCCCGTGAACCTGGAACGAAAATCTCGCGGCGATATCCCGGCTACGATGATCTGGCTCTTCTGGGGGAGCGGCCAGATACCCGATCTGCCGCCCTTCAAGCGGATCCATGGCCTCGATGCCGCCCTGACATCGGGGGTTGACATTCTCCGAGGCCTGGCAAAGATGGCCGGAATTGATACCTTAGACATCCCGGGGGTGACCGCCGGCCTGGATAACGATTACGCTGCACAGGCATCTGGTGCCCTGGAGGCGCTCAAGGAATGTGACCTGGTGGTTATCCACGTCGAAGCGCCGGATGAGGCCGGCCATGCTGGCTCCATCGACGACAAAATAGAGGCCTTCCAGCGCGTAGATAGAGAGGTTGTGAGCCAGCTCCTCTCCTGGGACCTCATTCGCATACTGATCCTGCCCGACCACTCAACCCCCATCGAGGTTCAAACCCATACCCCTGACCCGGTTCCCTTCTTGCTCTGGGGGCCGGGGGTTCAAGGCAGCGGTGCCAGGGAATTCACAGAGGCAGAGGCGAAAGGAACAGGCGTTTTCATCGAGGAGGGGCATACCATTATGGGGCGGCTGACAGGGGTGTGAAGATTGAGTTTGGGAGGAGATGATGGCCTTAATTGTGCAGAAGTATGGCGGTAGCTCCCTTGCCGATGCGGAGAGGATCAAGAATGTTGCCCGCCGTGTCGCCACCACCAAGGAGAAGGGTAACTACGTGGTGGTAGTGGCCTCCGCCATGGGGAAGACCACCGACGAGTTAATTGGCCTCGCCCACCAGGTCACCGAGCAGCCCGACGAAAGGGAGCTGGATGTTCTCCTCTCCACAGGGGAGACCGTCTCCAGCACCCTTCTCGCCATGGCGCTGAAGTCGCTGGGGCACAAGGCGATCAGCCTCAGCGGAGCCCAGGCAGGGATCTGGACCGATGCCGTCTATAGCAGGGCGCGCATCCTTACCGTCGAGGGCCACCGCATCATCAAGGAGCTGGGCGAGGGCAATATCGTCATTGTTGCCGGGTTTCAGGGCATCACCCGCGATATGGACATCACCACCCTGGGCCGTGGCGGCTCCGATACCACAGCGGTGGCTATGGCAGCGACCCTGGGGGCAACCCGATGCGAGATTTATACCGAGGTTGAAGGGGTCTATACTGCCGATCCCCGCTTTGTCCCCGAGGGACGCAAACTGGAGGAGATCGGCTATGAGGAGATGCTAGAGCTTGCCAGTCACGGGGCGAAGGTGCTTCACCCCCGCGCTGTAGAGCTAGGGGAGCTTTATAATATACCTATCCTGGTGGCTTCCAGTTTCAGCGAAGCCCCAGGAACCCTAATTCACGGAGGAATCTCTATGGAAGTGCGAAATAAGGTGAGAGGAATCGCTCACGACCTCAATGTAGCCAAGGTCACCATTCTTGGCGTCCCCGACCGACCGGGGATCGCCACCGCCATCTTTGAGCCCTTAGCCGAGGAGAATGTTAACGTGGATACCATCGTTCAGAACGCCAGTGTGGAGCGGGTCACCGATCTAACCTTCACCGTGACTAAGAGCGACCTTTCACGGGCAATGCAAGTGGTGGAGCCAGTAGCCAAATCCATCGGGGCCAGGGGTTGTGTTGCCGATGCCAACCTGGGAAAGGTGAGCATTGTGGGCACAGGGATGCAGAATGCGCCGGGCTATGCGGCAAGGATGTTCCGCGCCCTCTACGAGAAGGGGATCAATATCGAGCTGATCACCAC
>JBHIBU010000127.1:0-3924 GCA_046759245.1 Dehalococcoidia bacterium
AGCGATAGGCCAAAAAGGCCTGGGGCCCCGATTTTAGGGTTTGAAGGGCGGTATCGATGCTCTGATGGTCACCGAGGAGGACGAGGGCTATAGAGGGATCGCTCCTTCTCACCGCCTGCACTAGACCCAATCCTGCCCTGGTTTCGGTGATCAGGAGGTCGAAGCGTTCCTTCCTGATGAGTGCGATCGCTTCTTTCTCGTCGGGAATACCCACCATCTGGTAGCTTTCCCCAACCACTGCCTCTATCCTTTCCAGGAGCAAGTCTTGGCTTTTATCCACTACCAGGATTTTTTCCTTTGACATTACAACCCCCAGGGCTTCAGGAAGAAAAAAATCTCCGGGCTGGTTGCCCGGAGAGCATGTCACATTCTTCCTACCCGGCGGCAACCCAGCCGTCATACCCCGACCGGTCGGGGTTTAGACCCGTGGCTTTGCGCCCCCCGATTTCTCGGGGTTTGCCTTTTTCGCCTTGTCGCTCTTCTTGAGAGCGCATAAGAGAATAGGGCTTTGGCCTAGGAATTGCAATCGCCGAGAAATTAGCTTATGTTAAGCAAGATGAGGAGAGGCTAGCTTATGTCAACTCTCTCCTATGCTATCTCTTAATATCTCTCTATTACTCACCATTGCTTCCAGTTGCTCACCGTTGCTTCCAATTTCGGCCAATTTTATCTAATTTTAGCCCCGGTCTTGCCTTCTACGATTTAGCCAGCACCTATGGTATAATATTTTAAACCCACGGTCGGTCTCTTCATGTTTGCTCATCTTCATGTTCATACCGAATATAGCCTTCTCGATGGCCTGTGCCGCATCCCGCTGCTGGTATCCAGGGCAAAAGAGCTGGGGATGGATAGCCTGGCCATCACCGATCATGGCGCTATGTATGGGGTGATCGATTTTTATCTCGCTGCCAGAGAGGCCGGGGTAAAACCGATCCTCGGTTGCGAGCTCTATGTGGCCCCCTTTGGCCGCCACTCCCGGGACGCCGCCGACAAGAACCCCTATCACCTCATCCTGCTCGCCAGAAACGAGGCAGGTTATCAGAATCTCGTCCAGCTCAGCACCAAAGCCCATCTCGAGGGCTTCTATTATAGGCCAAGGGTGGATAGGGAGCTTCTAGCCCAGCACCACGATGGCCTCGTCGCCCTCTCGGCATGTGCCCAGGGCGAGATCCCCCGCCTCATCCTGGAGGGGCGACCAGATGAGGCGAGGAAGGCCGCCCTCTGGCATCGGGAGCTCTTCGGCGATTTCTTTCTCGAGCTTCAACGCCATTTCTTGCCGGAGCTGGAGCGGATAAACGCTGGGCTCATCGCTATAGGCGGTGAGCTGGGTATCCCCCTCGTGGCCAGCAACGACGTCCATTATGTCTTCAGGGAGGATGCCCACTCCCATGAGCTTCTCCTTTGCATCCAGACCAACTCCACCATCTACGATGAGAAGCGGATGAGGATGCCCGGTGATTCCTTCTACCTCAGGGGCGAGGGGGAGATGGCTGAGCTGTTCTCCGATCTCCCCCAGGCTTTAGAAAACACCCAGCGCATTGCCGAGATGTGCCATCTCGAGCTGGAGTTTGGGCGCCCTCTCCTTCCTGAGGTCAAGACGCCCCAGGGCGAGACCGCCGACGATTACCTTGAGGAGCTCTGCCGTGAGGGGGTCAGGCGACGCTATCCTGAGGTCAGCCCCGAGGTCGCGGAGCGCCTCAACTACGAGCTGGAGGTGATCCGAAAGACCAATTTCGCCAACTACTTTCTGGTAGTCTGGGACCTTATCTCCTTTGCCAAGGAACGAAACATCCTCTTCGGGGTCAGGGGCAGCGCCGCTGCCAGCCTCGTTCTCTACTGCCTGGGGATCACCAATATCGACCCCCTGGAAAATAGGCTGGTCTTCGAACGCTTCCTCAATGTGGAGCGCAGGGAGATGCCGGACATCGACCTTGACTTTCAGGATGACCGACGCGATGAGGTGATCTCCTACGCCGCCCAGAGGTATGGACATGACCGGGTGGCCCAGATCATCACCTTCGGCACCCTGGGGGCAAGGGCAGCGCTCCGGGATGTGGGCCGGGCTCTGGGAATGCCCTATGGGGATGTCGATCGGGTGGCAAGGCTGGTTCCTTTAGGGATAAATATGACCCTGGAGAGGGCCCTTGAGGAGGGCAGCGAGTTGAGGAGCCTTTACTTCGAGGATGAGGGGGCACGACAGCTGGTGGATAACGCCAAGAGGGTGGAGGGTATCGCTCGCCATGCCTCAACCCACGCCGCCGGGGTGGTCATCTCCAGGGAGCCCCTCACTCAGCATGTGCCCCTGCAGAGACCAACCAAGGGCGATGAAGGGGCGATCGCGATGACCCAGTTCCCTATGGAGGCTATCGCCCAAATAGGCCTGCTTAAGATGGACTTTCTGGGGCTGGTCAACCTGAGCATATTGGGGAAAGCAAAGGAGGTCATCGCCCAGACTAGAGGAATAGACATCGACCTGAACCAGATCCCCCTCGATGACGCAAAGACCTTTGAGCTCCTCTCCTCAGGGGAGACCACCGGGGTTTTCCAGCTTGAGGGGGCGGGGATGCGCCGCTCTGTCAATGAGCTCAAACCCTCCTGTTTTGGCGATATCGCCGCCATGATCGCCCTCTACCGGCCCGGTCCCATGCAGCACATCCCTACTTTTATCAAGGCCAAGCATGGCCTGGAACCGATCCAATTCCCCCATCCAGACCTTTCCCAGGTCCTAGAGGAAACCTACGGGGTGATTGTCTACCAGGATCAGGTGCTGCTCATCGTTCAGGCCTTTGCGGGCTATAGCCTGGGACAGGCTGACGTCTTCCGAAAGGCCATGGGAAAGAAGATCCCCGAGGTGATGAGGAGGCAGAGAAAGGGCTTCATCGCTGGGGCGAAGAGGATGGGATTCTCCGAGGAGGTGGCCAGGGAGGTCTTCGATCTTATCGAGCCCTTCGCCGGCTATGCCTTCAACAAGGCTCATAGCGTAAGCTATGCCATGATCGCCTATCAGACCGCTTACCTTAAAGCGAACTATCCTGCGGAGTATATGAGCGCCGTGCTCACTATGAACATGGGGCAGCCGGATAAGGTTGCCTCCGCCATCGCCGAGTGCCGTCGCGTGGATATCCCGGTGCTCCCCCCCGACGTCAACAAAAGTAGCGCCACCTTCGCCATCGAGAAAACAGATGGCAAAGAGGGCATTCGCTTCGGGCTGGCGGCGATCAAGAATGTTGGTCTCGGGGCGGTGAGGCCGATCATCGCCTCCCGCGAAGAAGGGGGGGAGTTCAAGTCCATCGAAGAATTTTGCCGCAGGGCCGACCTGCACGCCATCAATAGACGAGCCGTGGAAAGCTTGATCAAGGTCGGGGCCCTGGACCCTCTGGGTCATCGGGGCGCCCTTCTCGCTAGCGTCGACCGAATCATCTCCCTCTCCCAGCGGGAGCAGAGGCTTAAGGAAACAGGGCAATCCACCATGTTCGATCTATGGGGAGAGAGCACGCCCCTGCCCCTGCCCGCTCTGGAATTGCCCCCCATGGAGGTCTCCCTTAGGGAGAGGCTGGCTTGGGAGAAGGAGCTTTTGGGGGTCTACCTCTCGGAGCACCCCTTCAGCCGCGCCGCGCCAAAGCTTGCCCCTTCTGTCACTGCCTTCTGCGGTCAGATCGATGAGGAGATGGTGGGGCAGGGGGTGGTGACTGCGGGCATGGTCATCTCTATGCGCCAACTCTTCACCAAGGACAGACGCCCCTTTGTTAGCGCCACCCTTGAGGACCTCGAGGGCAGGATCGAGGTCACCGCCTGGCCCGAGATCTACCAGCGAACCAAAGAGCTTTGGATCGAGGGCAACATCCTCCTCGTGGAGGGAAGGGTGCGAGCCAGGGGAGACCGGGTGCAACTGAGCTGCGACAGGGTTCGCCTCTATCAGCCTGA
>JBHIBU010000128.1:0-3908 GCA_046759245.1 Dehalococcoidia bacterium
GGGAGGGAAATACCATGAAGTGGAAAACCAGGCTCACTGAACTCTTGGAGTGTGATTATCCCATCCTCCAGGGTGCCCTAAGCCGGATCGGAACCTGGAAGTTTGCTGCGGCTGTCTCCGAAGCGGGAGCCCATGGCTGCATTACGGGCGCCGTTTCCCTGACCCCGGAGAAACTGCGCGAGGATATCCGAAGGTGCCGTGAGGCCACCGATAAGTCCTTTGAAGTGAATTTGACCGTAGGTATGTGCCCTCACATTGACCAGATGCTGGAGGTGTGCCTCGAGGAGGAGGTTGATGTGATTGAGACTGCTGCCTACAATGCGGACAAATATGGCAAGCGCATCAAGGAAGCAGGGCGGAAGTGGATCCACAAGACGGCCACGATAAGACATGCCTTGCACGCCGAGAGGCAAGGGGCAGACGCTGTGATCATCGTGGGGCTTGAGGGCATCGGGTTTAAGCACATTTCTCAGCTTCCCACCATGACCACTATCGCCTGGGCAGCGAGAGAGATAAAGGTCCCCATCGTGGCTGCCGGAGGGATTGGTGATGCCCGTACCTTCCTAGCTGCCTTAGCCTTGGGAGCCGAAGGGATTATGATGGGGACTGCCTTCATGGCCACCAAGGAGTGCCCCATCTCGGAGCGCTACAAGGCGAACATGGTGCAGGCTGCTCCCGATCACCCCAAGCTGCGAAACGCAGTGCTGGCAACACCCAATCCCAAGGACTACGAGGAGATCATGAAAAGGCGGAACGAGATGCCCCTCGAGAAGTGGCTGCCCGCTTTGGAAAGAGTGATGCTAAAGTCTGATGACTGGAAGGTTGCCCCCGAGATGTGGAAGGAAGATTACGACAGGGTCAGTGGCATGATGTCCTTCGCTGTGGCCTATATAGACCAGATACCCACTGTGAAAGAATTCGTCGACAGTATCATTAAGGGGGCTGAGGAGATCACAGGGAGCTGGAAGTTTCTCTCAGAGTCCTGAACCGCTGTCCGTGCGGAATGTGGTTACCACTTTGGACGGGGAAGTGGTGTTGGCGAGAGCTAGGTCGTTGTGACTAGGGAATCTTTTCCACCTTGAGCAGATTAGTAGTGCCAGCTACGCCAATGGGAATCCCGCCGGTAATTACGATGAGATCGCCTGACTTTGCCAACCCCAAATCTTTAGAGAGCTTTGCTGCCGTAGTGAAGAGCTGGTCTACCGAAGATGACCCCGCTATCTGGAAGGCTTGAACACCCCAGCATAGCTGCAACCTCCGGCGTACGAGCTTGCTAGTAGTTATAGCGAGGATAGGCATTCTGGGACGATATTTCGACACGCGCCGTGCCGTGCTGCCAGATTCAGTAAAGGCTACAATTGCCGCCGCTCCCAGCCTATTGGCGGTATGGCAAGCATTATAACTTATTAGCTCATCCGTCTCGGGCTCAAGGCACATACCTCTTTCAATCAACAGTTTTTCGTAGGGCAGTCGCCCTTCCGTTTCTCGAGCGACCTGAGCCATCATCCTAACCGCCTCCACCGGGTACTTTCCCAGCGAGGTCTCAGCGGAGAGCATGACCGCGTCAGTGCCGTCAAAAATGGCATTAGCGATGTCGCTAACTTCAGCCCGAGTTGGCCGAGCCGAAGTTACCATTGACTCGAGCATCTGGGTAGCTGTAATCACCGGCTTGCCCGCCTGATTACACTGCTTGATGATCTCCTTTTGCACCAGGGGTACTCTCTGCAGAGGTATGTCCACCCCCAAGTCTCCCCGAGCTACCATGATTCCGTCGCTGACCGCCAGTATTCTGTTAAGATTGACTACTGCCTGTCCCCGCTCGATCTTGGCAATGATGGGTATGTCACAGTTTTTCTGTCGCAATACTGCTCTTGTCTGACTTACATCCGCCGCTCTGCTGACAAAGGAGAGAGCAATGTAATCGGGTTGCTGCTCGATGGCAAAGTCAATATGCTCACGTAGATGTTCAGTGACAAACGGGTCAGAGGCGCGCATCCCAGGCACAACAATACCTCGGCCTGAAGCAAGCAGACCACCGATAACAACCCGGCTTTTGACTTCGGTTCCACTTATCTCCCGTACTCTGAGCTGTATTGCCCCATCATCGAGGAGTATCATATCTCCCACCTTTACATTTTGCGGCAGGGTGGGAAGAGTGACTGGCACTGTCTCCTCATCTCCTTCCACCTGTCTGCTGGTAAGGGTCACCTGGGCATCTTTTTTCAGCACAACTGAGCCACCTCTAAGTCTTCCGCTTCGATATTTGGGTCCCGGAAGGTCCATCAGGATGGGAACGGGAATGCCGAGACGTTCAGCCAACCTCCCAATGGCTTCGATATGATGGGCATGCTCACTATGGGTGCCGTGGGACAAATTGAGTCTGGCGATATTCATACCCGTCTTAATGAGCCGCTCAATCATGGCAGCAGTACTACTAGCTGGGCCTATAGTGCAAACTATCTTGGTCCGCCGCCCAAAATACTTCGTATACTTCACATCTATGGCTCCATAGTAATTCGTTACTGCATGACTAGACTATCGTTTATATTAACCAAAACCATCCGTCTAGACAAGACCATTTCCCCTCAGAGAAAGGGCGAGATGGTGAAACCAAAACAGCAATGGCAATCAAGTGGTTTCGTTGTCCGCAGATTGACTACATCCGACCGATTAAAGCTGAAGCTGAGGATATGTTATTGGCTTGCGTTTGCAATCAGGACTATGGCCTCGCCGAATATTGGGGTGGTTGGCTTGACCGACCGTGTGTACAGGCCGTAGAAAGAGCCGACTATCGCCATATGAGGTTTAAAGCCAAGCTGCTCGTTAAACAGTGAATTCCGTCGCGAGTGAAATGCATTGGTCAGAAAAAAAGTGAAATGCGAACAAACAAATGAAGACCCTATTCTATAGCGCAGGGGTATTGGGCTTGATAGCGGTTGAAATGGGAAATCCCGGTTCAAAGCTTATAACTACCGGAGCACAAGTCAAATTAGATTGGACAGGGGAAGGCACGCCTAGTTCCAGCTAATCCTTTATGCCACCGAGGGGGATCACTGAGGCCAGAGGACTTGAGCCACGTCCTCCAGTCCCAGTTCTTGTAGCTTGCTCCGGCTGGGCCTCCCGCTGTCAAGGTCCCAGTCCATAGCCACCAGATAATCCCTGCTCAGCGTCTCGATGTCCACGCCCCTTCCGGCAGTGGGTCCCGTCTCAAGAGGGGGGCGCCCCAGCACCCTGTTGGGCGCCTTGAAATCCCCAGGCCTTAGCCCTTCGCGCACGTTGAAGGCCTGGCGCATATTGGCGATCCTCTCCCCAGCCTTCAGCACATCCTCGAGGCCATAGTCCCACCCCGTGGCCAGGCTTAGAGATTCAGTGACAGCGCTCAGGTCCATGCACTGATAACCGAACTGGCACAGCCCGGCGCAGTTGACGACATGCATCAGATTGCTGCCCATCCTGTGCGCCTCACCTCGACCAGCAGAGGACTTGCGATCATAGTCAGGGAATTCCAGTCCGCTGGCCGGCCTATGGCCGTAGCTGCCCTGGGTGTGGCGAGCGGGGGTTGGGTCTAGCTGATAGGTGGCACCATAGTTCATAAAGCGCTTGGGGTCGTGCATCGGCACTTCCTGGCCGTGGATGTGGATAGCAAACTCCTCCGCCCCCTTGCCTATCTTCTCCGCCGCCGCCTTGACCCCATCGGCGAGGACATCTCCGAAGCCCTCCCTCCTCACCAGCCTATCGGTCATAGCCACTATGGCCTCATGGTTCCCCCATCTGAGCTCGATTCCCTCCGTATCCTTGCGGGTAACAAGGCCGTTTTCATAGCATTCGATGGCGAAGGCGATGGTGCAGCCGGCGGAGATGGTATCCACTCCGTAGCGGTTGCAGATATCGTTTATCTTTATTATGGA
>JBHIBU010000129.1:0-3889 GCA_046759245.1 Dehalococcoidia bacterium
TCCAGCCAGCACTTCCCCCCCCTTTCCCCGGCTATCTAGGTCTTACCCCCTTCCTCCGCAGAACCCCCCTCGTAGCCAAAGCCGGCCCGCTCCGCAATGATGGTGAGCAGTCTCGAGGAGGCACCCCGCGGCCGATACATCCCGGTCTCCCACTCGCTGACGGTCTGCTGCCGCGTCCCCAGCTCGTCGGCCAGCTCCTGCTGGGTGAGCCCCAAATGCCGCCTCAGGGCACGGATCCCATCTCCATCCCAGTTCGCCTTCTTCCTTCTCCTGGGCACCCTCACCCGCTTATCCTACACGTTACAGTGTATAATGTCAAGGCTCGTTTTCGGGAGAAAAAAGCTGATTTAAGGGAGAAAGCGGGTTAATTGAGGCGTATAAATATCTTTCAAGTCCCATCATTGACCATAAGGGAACATGTACTCACTTGCGGTGCCGAGCGATGTAGGCTAATATAATTAGCACTCTCCTGATGAGAGTGCTAAGCATCTTGGGGCAGCAAATTTCAGAGGAGGTTAACAGTGGTAGCCAAGTTGAAACCGTTTGGGGACCGGGTTTTGGTGAAGCCGATGAGCGAGGAGGAGGTGACCAGGGGGGGGCTCGTCCTACCCGACACCGCCAGGGAGAGGCCGCAGCGGGGGGAGGTCATCGCCGTGGGCCCGGGGTGGTTGGATAGGGAGGGCAAGCGCATCGCCATGGAGGTGAAGAAGGGCGATAAGGTGATCTACGCCATGTATACGGGCACCGAGATCAAGCTAAACGATGAGGAATACTTGATCCTGCGCGAGAATGACATCCTGGCTAAGTTCAGCTAAAAGGAGGAGAAATGGCAAAACAGCTTACCTACAATGAGGAGGCAAGGGCACATCTAAAGAAGGGCATGGATGGCTTAGCCAATGCGGTTAAGATCACTCTGGGACCCAAGGGTCGGAACGTGGTGCTGGACAGAAGGTTTGGTTCGCCCACGATAACCAATGACGGCGTCACCATCGCCAAGGAGATCGAGCTGGAGGACCCCTTCGAGAACATAGGCGCTCAGTTGATCAAGGAGGTGGCCACCAAGACCAACGATGTTGCCGGCGATGGCACCACCACGGCCATCGTCCTTGCCCAGGCGATGATTCACGAGGGGCTGAAGAACGTTGCTGCCGGGGCGAACCCCATGGCTCTGAAGAGGGGCATCGAAAAGGCGACGGAAGCCATCCTCGAGAAGCTAAAGAACATATCCACCCCGGTAACCTCCAGGGAGCAGGTCTCTCAGGTAGCGGCCATCTCGGCGGCTAACGAGGAGATCGGCAATCTCATCGCTGAGGTCATGGAGAAGGTGGGCAAGGACGGGGTGATCACCGTTGAGGAAGGAAAGGGGATAAAGTTTGAGACGGAGTATGTGGAGGGGATGCAGTTGGACCGCGGCTATATCAGCCCCTATTTCGTCACCAACGCCGAGCGCATGGAGGCGGTGATCGAGGACCCCTACATCCTGTTCACCGATAAGAAGGTCACCGCTGTCTCCGACATTCTGCCCGCCCTGGAGAGGATGCTTCAGGTGACTAAGAACCTGCTCATCGTCGCCGAGGATGTGGATGGTGAGGCGCTGGCCACCCTGGTGGTCAATAAATTGAGAGGCACCCTTAACTGCCTCGCCGTCAAGGCCCCCGGTTTTGGCGATCGAAGAAAGGCAATGCTTGAGGATATGGCCGTCCTCACCGGGGGCACAATGGTCACCGAGGAGATGGGTCGAAAGCTCGATTCCACCACCATTGAAGACCTGGGTCGGGCAAGGAGGGTGGTGGCCACCAAGGAGGAGACCACCATCATCGAGGGCAAGGGCTCGGATGAGAAAATTCAGGCGAGGGTCAAGCAGGTAAAGGCCCAGATAGAGGAGAGCACCTCCGATTTCGATAAGGAGAAGCTCCAGGAGCGATTGGCAAAGTTGGCCGGCGGGGTCGCCGTGATCAAGGTGGGGGCGGCCACGGAGGTGGAGCTCAAGGAGAAGAAGCACCGCGTTGAGGATGCCCTCTCGGCAACAAGGGCCGCCGTAGAGGAGGGCATCGTTCCCGGTGGCGGGGTCGCCTTCGTTAATTCCATCTCCGTCCTGGACAAGGTTGCCGCTGAGGGCGACGAGGCCACTGGGGTGAACATTGTGAGGCGCTCCCTTGAGGAGCCGCTGCGCATGATCTCCATCAACGCCGGTCGAGAGGGCTCAGTGGTGGTCGATGCCGTGAAAAAGGGCAAGCCGGGGTTCGGTTACGACGCCCTGAGGGATGAATTTGCCAACATGCAGGAGCGGGGGATCATCGACCCAGCCAAGGTGACCAGGGCGGGACTGGAGAATGCGGCGAGCATCGCCGCCATGGTGCTCACTACGGAATCCCTGATCACCGACATCAAGGAGAAGGTCGCACCGCCCCCGATGCCTGAATACTAAAGGTTGAAGGGAACCAAGTTTGGGGTAACATAGCTGCGGCCTAGAAGCCGCAGCTATGGCTTAATAATGGTGGAGGCGGTTTATTCCCTCTCTTACCACAGCGGGCTTTTCAAGAAATTTACCAGGGGCGGGCCAGAAAACTAGAGCACAGGGGGGCATTTGGAGGAACATATTCTAAAGGAAAATGAGCTGGTAATGGTGAGCGATGAGCAGGGGGATATGCCTGAGGGGCGGCGCCGTCTCGGCCTTTATTACCGCGATATGCGCTACCTCTCCATCTTCGAGATGACGATAAATGGGCAGAGGCCGAGGCTGCTCTCCTCCTCCAGCGAGCAGAACTATGTCTGCGACATCCAGCTAGCAAACCCCACCATAGAGCTTCCCGATGGCAACACCGCCCTGGCAAGGACGATCGGCATCAGGCGAAGCCGCTTCCTTAAACAGGGGTTACACGAGCGGCTCAGCTTCTATAACCACAACCCCTTTCCCGTTCCCCTCCAGTGCACCCTCAACTTCGGCAGCGACTTCTGCGACATCTTTGAGGTCCGTGGCTGGGAACGAGAGAGACGGGGCACGCTCAGCCCGCCAACACTGGCCGGTTCCCGTTTCACCCTAGACTATGTGGGCCTGGATGGGGTCAGGCGGCGCACCGAGATCCTCTTCGAGGTTATCCCATCAAGAGTAGATGTCGAGGAGCGCCCTGCCCAGCCTGTGCTTCGCCGCTCCAGCACCTTCCTCCCCGAAGCCACAGAGACCGCCACCATGACAGTTTACTATCCCAGTTGTGCCCAGGCAAGCTGGGATTTAACGCTGATGCCAGGGAAACCCATCTCCATCACCTTTCACATACTCGTCGGCGAGGGAGAGCTCACCCCTATGGTAGAGGCTTTCGACAAGAGCCTAGCCGATGTGCGCAACTCATATCAGGATTGGCTCAGCCAGTGCACCAGGCTGGAAACAGATAGCCAGCTCTTCGACCAGCTACTGGAGAGGAGCGCCCTCGATCTCCGCCTGCTCCTGGAGCCAACCCCTGAGGGGCCGGTGCCCGACGCAGGCGTGCCCTGGTTCGCCTGCATCTTCGGCCGTGATAGCTTGATCACCTCGCTTCAGACGCTGATGCTCAATCCCCAGATCGCTGTGGCAACGCTGCGCTTTCTGGCGAAACACCAGGGAAGGAAGGTCGACCCCTGGCGCGACGAGGAGCCGGGAAAGATCCTTCACGAGATGCGTAAAGGGGAGCTGGCAAGGCTGGGGGAGATCCCCCACAGCGCCTACTATGGTAGCGTGGACGCCACCCCCCTTTTCCTGATCCTCTTTGCCGAGACCATGAAGTGGCTGGACGATGATCGCCTGTATCAGGAGATTCTGCCGGCAGCCAAGCAGGCCCTGGAGTGGATGGAGCGCTACGGCGACCTGGATGGCGATGGCTACCTGGAATACCTCACCCGCTCCTCAGGGGGT
>JBHIBU010000130.1:0-3883 GCA_046759245.1 Dehalococcoidia bacterium
CCTCCCGGGTCTGTTCACCCATTGGGTTCCTCCAGCCAGCCCCTTGCCGTGAAGCCAAACACAGGGGCTTTTGAAGTTATTTTACCATATCAACCCGCCTATGTCCCAGTCTGATATAGGGAATCCAGACTATATATCGCTACAATAGAGTATAAGATATCAGGTCAAAATCTAACAAAAAGCCATATTGTGACCTAGCTTCCGGACGCCGCCACCCTGCCTTCCCTTGCCGACTTTGAAAATCCAGACACAGGACCCTTGGTCGAAAAATATCTGGGGGGCAAAGCTGGCATTCCCACCGGGGACCGATCACTGCGACTTTGCCGAGCTACTGCCATTGCCCGTCGCGGGGCTCTAGCCGGGCTTATCGCTGCCTGAAACCAAGGTTTAAGTCATGCCTGCCGCAGTCCAGTCCAGGATGCCAGAGCCGCTTGTAGCCCCTGTCCTGCATCTCTGTACCAAGCCTTTTAACCCTCGGGCGTGGGGATTTTATGGGTGCTTTAATAGCTTGTGAAGACAGGTTTGGTGTGCTATCATGTCCAAGGGCAATTCCCTATTGAGGAGGAGCTATGAACTACCAAAATCTGGAGTTCGAGAGCTGCGATGGCATCGGCGTTCTCACTCTCAACCGCCCAGAGCGGCTCAACGCCCTGTCGCTGCCGCTTGTCGAGGAGCTGGGTCAATTCTTCGCTGGCGTGAGAGACGATCGGGACACTCGCGTCATCATCATCAGGGGTGCTGGGCGTGCCTTCTGCGCTGGTCTTGATCTCAAAGAGACGCCGGGGCGCCTGCGGGAAGAGGATTCCCCCTGGCCGCAGGCGACGTACAGGGCGCAGCAGATGTTTGGCAAAATCGTGGTGCAGATGCGTGAGGCCCCCCAGCCCCTCATTGCAGCCATCCGCGGCCCCGCCGTTGGCGGAGGTTTCAGCATCGCCCTGGCCTGCGATATCCGCATCGCAGGGGACTCGGCACGTTTCGGTGCCGCCTTCATCCGGGTAGGGCTCTCCGCCGGTGACATGGGTACCTCCTATTTCCTGCCCCGAGTGGTGGGGCTATCGCGGGCCGCTGAGATCCTTTATACCGGGCGCTTCATAGATGCGGCCACTGCGGAGCGCACTGGCCTCGTATCGCGTGTTGTCCCCGATGACGAGGTGGATGAGGAAGCCCTGGAGCTGGCCCGCGAGATGGTGCGAAACTCGCCCCTCGGACTGCGGATGACCAAGGAGCTCCTGAACCAGAACATCGATGCTCCCAGCCTGGCCACCGCTATCCATCTCGAGAATCGCACCCAGACCCTCTGTGTCCTAACCGAGGACTTCAAGGAGGGGGTGCTTGCCTTTCTGCAAAAGAGGGAGGCCCAGTACTGCGATCGCTGAGCTGAGGTGCCCCCCTGGTCAAAGCTACGTCTACTGGGGTAAGGGGAGGCCAGGAAGCTTTTCTGGCCATGATTTGGCTATGAAGGGAGGCGAAAGATGATAAGGGCGAAACTGTGTGAGCTGGTGCAATAGAATACCGTGGTGGGCGAGCCAGACAGGTCTGGGGGGTGAAAGGACACCATATGGGAAGATAAAGGGCAATCCGATCCCATTTTTTGACCCCAAGTTGCTATAATGCCGATTGCAAAGGGAGCTTGTATTAGCGAGATAAGGCGCCGCTGTATGGTGTCATGCTGACCGTTGACCAAGTATCTCATGGCACGAAGGACACATTACGCCCTATAGTTAAGGCCCTTTATATAGCGTCATGCGGCTGAAAGAAGTTGCCCAAGGTTGGATTTAGGCCAAAGCCCAAGTCTCAAGCCCCATATCCACTGTTGGGCGACTGTTTTGCTTCGTAGCTGTCTTCAATTTCGTATTTGTCTACCATTTCCTTGAGGAAAAGCAAAGCCTCAGACTGAGGCTTTGCTTCCTTTAGGGAACATGAGCGCACCCCCCGAAGCTGGCAATCTTAGCATCCATTCTACCCCACAGGTTCGCTGCTTCCAACGCTGCCAGTGTATAATTATCTTTGAATATATCGTACACTTGGCTGCTAGCGCGATCTCTTCCTGCCGCCAAATCACTACAGTGCTTATAGAGCAGGTAGTTTGGGAGATACTGAATAGCAAGTTCCCGTGTACGGCGGCCAATATTTTTGCACATGGTATCGGTTGGGACACTTGCTCCAAACCAAGCATCAAACTTGGCTTGGTCAGTCAGCAACTCGCCTGCTGGAAATGGAGGTGTCGCCTTCGACAAGGCATTGTAAGGATCGTCCCCATGGGATAGATAAGCAGACTCTCGCACAACAAAGTATGGCAAGGCATGGCCGCATCGTGTCTCAAGTGTTACAGGAATATTGACGGTACGTAGAACTGCCCGAAGGAACCCCGTCGTTCCCCAGCAGCCTCCAGTGCGATGGGCATTTCCCCACTCTGGATGGTCTCTCAGTACAGTTCCGGAGATAATTCTCTCGACCGGAGGGAATCCGTAGTACTGCCATTGATTATACGCATTTGCTGTATCCCATCCACCGCTGAAATGTACGAGGTTGTTTCTACACCAACCTATCAATCGCTCTACCGCCTGGCGGGGAGTCCAAGCGATAAGTTCATTCGTGCCCAGGAAGGCAAATGTTCTGACGGGATCGCCTGGGGTCACAGCCCCGAGATTAAATGGGATGTTATATGACGCGGTTTCTACTTCCCACGAGAAAAGTGAACGGCTATCCAGCAGAAGTGCAAGCTGGTCGACAGTGTATCCGCTGATTGACCATCGCAGCCATTCCCCTGCCTCGGCGGCCAGGGACTGTGCTATATAAGCGAGATAGTAGTTCCAAGCAAGATCAGGTGCCAACCGCGTAGCAACGTTGTCAGTAGGACCTGGAGTTACTGTTAGTGGAGGGGCTGCAGGGAGACCAGGGGACTCTCGCAGGCGGATTCGCTGAAAAGTGGTGAACAGTTGATACTTCTCCGAAGCAGACCAAGCAGGATACGCTTTCGTAGAACCTCCAGGAGCCTGCCATACGATAGCGTTGGCTATTGCTGGTCGCGTTGCAAGCCAATCATCTAAATTCAAGGTGGGCTCAACTTCGCCGACTGGTTCAGGTGCTCCCGAAAGGAACCGTCTTCTGGAGTGGTCGTAATCCACCGGTTTTTCGTGGCGCAAAAGATCTACCAAGTAATCAGCTTCCTCGACAGAGAGGCCATCAACAGTATCTGCCCCACCTCCTTGGTAATAGACGTTGATGGCAAGTGCATCCCCAACATTCTGAAAAAGGGCGTAGTGTGATACACGCTTCCGAGCCATAGCTATTCCCCCTCGCCGACTGGTTCAAGTGCTCCCGAAAGGAGCCGTCTTCTGGAGTGGTCGTAATCCATTGGCTTTTCGTTACGTAGAATGTCAAGAATGTAACGGGCCTCTGCAATAGGAATATCCCGAATAGTATTGGCTCCACCCCCTTGGTAATAAACGTTAATCTCCGAAGTACCGCCGACATTGTGAAATACAGCATAATGTGTTACGCGTTTCCGTGCCATCTGTTTTACCTCATTTTTTATTTTTAAGATTTGGTCAGTGATTTTTTGTTGTGGTAAGGTCATCCAACTGCCATAAGAAGACCTTACTTTTTCCCTGCATCTTAAATCATCCTACCATCATTACCTCCTTTCACGCCGCCAAGCAAAATGTCGCCTAAAAGCCATATAGACGAACTCAGGGCTCGCTTGGCCCGCCCGATTACAGTAGATAGTAACACCTGCTGTGGTGGCTTTTCAACCTACACGGGCATGCTTCAGATACGCCAAACGAGGAAACATCTGATGTTTGCGACCCGGGGCATTAAACAAAACGCTACAACGTTCAGTGTTGACGACTCCCAGCTGCGAATTGACACCCAGCCAAGC
>JBHIBU010000131.1:0-3811 GCA_046759245.1 Dehalococcoidia bacterium
GGCATCGAAGCCAGCGCCACAACCCACGTCAACGACCTGCTCTCCTTCGTCGATAGGTCCCAGGCTGAAGGGATTGCCGGTACCAGCAAAAGACTCCACCAGAGAGCTGGGCAGTTTGTCCACCAGCTCGTCAGGGTAGTCAAGGAGGCTTGCCAGGTGGCGGCCGTGGTGGAAGTGAAACTCCTGTTCTGGGCTTGTAGCAACCTCACGGTATTTAGCCCTGATCTCATCCCGTAGTTTTGTTACGTCCAAAGCGGCTAGAAAGGATTGAGAAGCCATAATACACCTCCACTGTTACTCGTTTACTCGATGCCAAAGAAGTAGTCAAAAAGAGCTGAGTGGCCAATAGTATAACAAGGCAGGTAGAAATGTCAACCCCAAAACCGAGTCTCTCACCAGAGGATTCGCTCGTCACCAATACGGCGAGTTATCTTCCTCTCATCCAGATGCTCCAGGAAAGCCTGGGCATACTTTCGGCTGGTGTGGAACAGATCGCGTACCTCAGCCAAGGTCACTTTACCCCGCTCCTTTATTTGGGAAGTAACCCTTGCTACCATCTCATCATAAGCTGAGGTGGAAAAGACCACGCCGTCACTTACCCTCACCACCTCGTGCTGTTCAATGAGCAAATTGAGCAAATCAGGCTCAGGGATGAGGTCACCGGGCGGGGCGTATGGATTTTGGGTTAGGGAGAGCAAGAAGGCGTCTATCTTCGCCTGCTGGGACGGGGTAAGCTGGATACGGTGAGTGGGAAGGCGAAGGGCAGCACCGGTCTTGATTATAACACCTTCGTCCAAAAGCCGTCGCCAGGCAGCCGAATAGTTCGTCCCTAGACTCAGTCGGCTGCTTAGTTCCCCTTCAGGCATACCCACACGAGCCGGGAACCTGCGGTGATAGTCCTGAAGTATGGCAGTCGCTTTTTGAGTCAGACGCTCCCAGCCGGGTGCCGTCAACAGAAGACGGTTTTCCCCCTGACCTATCCCCATTATCTTCCCTTGCTGGATGAGGGATTCCATCACTGGCTGGGCCTCACTGGCAGCTAAGTCACACTGAGCGAGGAGGGCTGATAGCTCCAGAGGCTGTTTTGTCTCCAGTAACGCCATGACAGCATCTTCGGCGGTGCCTTCCCCTCTCAGCTTCAGATTCTGGATAATGGCTGGGCGAAAACGGCGCAGTCGCCTGGCGTGGGCATCAACCACTTTGCCACCAGCCAAGGTCTCGGTAGAGGAACGGATGATGAAACCATCGCCCTTGACCACGGCCAGGGGTTTGCTCAGTGATAGCTGGACCCAGGTAACCTCTCCCGGCTGAAGCGCCTCCCCCTCCAACAGACGGAGTTTAGCCATGGTCTCGGCAGCCCCGGTATGGAAGCTAACGGTAGCATTATGTCGCAACGGGCGGCGGAGATAAGGAAGCAGTTGAAGCTTGGCGCTTAAGAGCATGGTGGGCAGTAACCAACCGGGCGTGGTGAGCACCTCGCCACGCCTCAACTGAGAGGTGGCGACACCGACCAAATTGGCGGCAACTCGACTTCCAGGATTGGCAGTATTAAGGCGAGCTTTATGCGTTTGCAGTCCCCTCAACCGTGACTTCAAACCGGCAGGGACAATCTCCACTTCCTGTCCTACGCTGAGCGAGCCATCGATCAATGTACCGGTTACTATGGTGCCAGAGCCGGCTATAGTGAAAATACGGTCTATTGGCAGCCTTGGCCGCCCGATATCTTTTCTCGGCTCAATGGAGTTCAAAAGCTGGTCAATAGCTGAAACCAGCTCAGCCAAGCCCTCCCCGGTTACTGCCGAGACAGCAATGATAGGGGCCTGGGATAGGGTGGTGCTACTAATTAGCTCCTCTATTTCCATCTTGACCAACCCCAGAAATTCCTCATCCACTAGGTCCTTTTTGGTAACGACTACAATCCCCTTTTGCAGCCGGAGCAAGTCTAGAATGGCTAGATGCTCCCTGGTTTGAGGCATCACCCCCTCGTTGGCAGCGACAACAAGTAAGGCCGAGTCGATGCCACCCACTCCAGCCAGCATGTTCTTAATGAATCGCTCATGCCCGGGGACATCAACTATCCCCACCTCTCGCCCACCGGACAGTTTAAGCCAAGCGAAGCCGAGGTCAATGGTCATGCCACGCTCTTTCTCCTCCCGTAGCCGGTCGGGGTCTATGCCGCTGAGGGCATGTACCAGGACCGACTTACCGTGGTCTACATGTCCCGCAGTCCCCAATACAAACACTGTATGCCCCTTTTGTAGAATTAACCGCTATTAAACAGACCCCAAGCCAACAGTTATACTCCGCAGAGCTTGAAGCACAACCTCATCCTCTTCAGGAAGCACAGAGCGCGGATCGAGAAGCAAAACATCGCCACTGATCCGCCCCACGATCGGGGACTCCTGGTAGCGCAGCCTTTGGCTTAATGCCTGAGCTATATTTTGATGTTTTCTCTCACCTTCTCCACCAATGGCTACCAGTCTCGTGGGCAGGGCGCCCCCGGGTAGACTACCGCCCCCGATCATGGTCTCCCCTTCTACCACTCGAGCCAAACCTTTGAGAGGTTCAGCCCATGACTTAGCTCGCTGGTCAATCTCTGCCAGCGGTGCTGCAATCATACGCCATACCGGGACCTTATTTACTGCTTCACCCTTCAGGTAGTGAATTAAAGTAGCTACCAGACCAGCTAGCCTTATCTTGTCAATTCGCACCGCCCGTGACAGCGGGTGTTTCTTCAACTTGTCAATGAACTGCTTCTTACCGACGATAAGCCCCGCTTGAGGACCGCCTAGCAGCTTGTCGGCGGAGAAGAAAACCAGCCCGACATCGGAGGCAATGCTTTGTTGCACCATTGGCTCTGGATCAAGTCCGAACACGGTTGTGTCTAAAAAACAGCCACTGCCCAGGTCGTCAAGTACAGGTAGGTCATACTGCCGGCCAAGTGTTACTAGTTCGTCAAGGGTAACCCCGTGGGTGAAACCCATTACCTTGAAGTTGCTGGGATGAACCCGCATCAGTGCCGCTGTCCGGGGGTTAATCGCCTGTTCATAATCAGCGATATAGGTGCAGTTGGTGGTTCCTACCTCAACCAGCTTTACCCCGCTCTGGCGCATTACATCGGGGATGCGAAAGCCGCCACCGATCTCTACTGCTTGCCCTCGTGAGATGACTACCTCCTTTTTCTTAGCCAAGGCAGTAAGTCCTAATAGCACTGCTGAAGCATTGTTGTTCACCACCAGTGCTGCCTCAGCTCCGGTTAGCTGGCACAGAATCGGTTCGATGTGAGTGTGACGAGAACTCCTGGTGCCACTATCGAGGTCGAACTCCAGATTGCAGTAGCCCTTGGCCACTCTATCCATAGCGGCTGAGGCCTCTGGGGAAAGCGGCGCACGACCCAGGTTAGTATGAAGTATTACACCGCTGGCGTTAATAATAGGACGCAGGCTAGGATTTTCCAGGGCCTGTACTTGAGCACAAATAGATTCCACTATCTCATCGATAGCGGGACATGGATCGCCGGCAGCGATAGATAGGCGAACCTGTTGCAGATGCCGGCGGCTCAACTCTGTTAGTAAAGCATGTGGATAGTCCTCCTGGAGCCGTCTAATTCGCTCCTCTGAGATTAGTCTATCCACGCTAGGCAGGCGGCGAAACTCACTATCCATCATGCTCTAGAATATTCTACTACATCAAGACTCAGTTTCAAAGTTGCCTCACAGAGCCTCAACAATAATCTTTCCCCCTCCCCTTAGTAAAGAGAGGGGGATTAAGGGGGTGAGGTTGATAAATAATCTCAGCTTTGCTTTTTGAT
>JBHIBU010000132.1:0-3799 GCA_046759245.1 Dehalococcoidia bacterium
TCAGAGGACGCGGTCTCCTTGTCGCCCTTGAATTCTGTAGCGACATCGCCGAGGGGGTGGTGCAGGCTTGCCTTGAACAGGGCTTGCTTCTAAACGCAGTGAAGCCCAGCGTCCTACGCTTTATGCCTCCGCTGATCATCGGTGAGAGCGAGGTCGATGAGGCGGTGGGCATCTTGGAGAAGGTGTTGGCCGAGGTAAGCAGGGAAATAATGGCGGCTAGGGATTAACATCTGTGGATGCAATACATGGGGTTGAAAGTAGCTAAATTGCATCTGAGAAGTAAGGATGAACAGCAAGTTTCTAATACTTCTGGTAGCACTGGCATTCTCAATTGTCCCATTTCTTCTTGTTGGCTTATTCTTGCTCGACCCGTCCCCTCTTGGCGAGTTGAGTATTGTAAATGAGGAAAATGTAACTAGCTCTAGCATCCCTGAGTATGTAAGGGAAGATGCTGAAAATTTGGCAGTAGAGCTTTGTGGTAATAGCCCAGTGAGGTGTAACAGGTTTGTAGACCACCTCCTCAAGGTATATTCCGCGGCTGAAGAAAAAGATTTTGTTCTGATCTACAACTCAGGTGGTTTTGGAAGAGAGGGTGAGGAAATGGACCGTGACTGGGGGACGATAATAGAGGGGGCGGAATCGGAATTAAGAACACTGGGTTATTCAGTAATTTTGGTGCAATATACCAGAACCTATGCAACCCTGTGGGATTTTATGAAAGAGATTAGAGAGATGATGCTTTACTACCCAACAAAGGCCAGGGTATTAGCAGCTGAGGTGGATTTTCTCACCGAGCATATTCAGAATCTCAGGGTTATAGTAACCGGCAGATCCTTTGGTGGAATGTACAGCAATGAGGTGATGAAACTTTTAGAAGCGAATCCTCGAGTATATAGCATTCAGGCTGGGATCATGTTTTTCTACAGAAGCTTTGTGCCACCCAGGACATTGGTAATGAACGACAACGGGATAACCCCCGATTCCCTGGCCAGGGGGGATTTATGGGCGATAATTCGTGCCAATTTCTCGCGCGGTCTCATCTATAGGGCGGAAGAAGGGCATGTGGGTCTTTATTTTAGGGCACCGGGCCACATATATACCTGGGATCACCCTGGGGTACGGATGCAAATTACATCGTTTTTGAATGATAATTTTGGAAGCGATTGAAGCTTCAGGTGGGAGGTTTTGAGAAGTGGCAGAGAAGGTTGTGCTCGCTTATAGTGGGGGACTTGATACCTCGGTGGCCATCAGGTGGATCGAGGAGAGGTATCACATGGATGTGATCACCCTGACCGCTGATGTGGGCGGCGAAAGGGACATGCCCGCTGTCCAGCGGAAGGCTCTTAATGTAGGTGCGGTGAAGGCTCTGATGGTCGATGCCAAGGAGCTCTTCGTCAAATACTTCGTCTTCCCTGCCCTTCAGGCCGATGCCATCTATGAGGGGCAATACCCCCTGGCCACGGCGCTGGCTCGCCCCCTCATCGCCAAATTGCTGGTGGATGCTGCCGCCGATGAGGGCGCTTCAGCGGTGGCTCATGGCTGCACCGGGAAGGGGAATGACCAGGTGAGGTTCGATGTCAGCGTTGCTGCCCTCGCCCCCAATCTCAAGGTCATCGCCCCGGCCAGGGAATGGGGCATGAGCCGGGAGGAGGAGATCGCCTATGCCCAACGACAGGGCATCCCGGTTCCGGTCACCGTGGCCAGCCCCTATTCCGTTGATGAAAACCTCTGGGGCAGAAGCATCGAGTGCGGCGTTCTGGAGGACCCCTGGGCGGAGCCCCCAGAGGAGGTCTTTGCCTGGACAAAGTCGCCCAAAGATGCCCCCGACGAGCCCTCTTATGTGGAGATCGGCTTCGAGAGGGGGATTCCGGTAAGCATAGACGGAAGGGAGTTAGATGGCGTCGCTTTGATTCAGGAATTGAACGAGCTTTCCGGAAGGCATGGCGTGGGCAGGATTGACCATGTGGAGAACAGGCTTGTGGGCATAAAGTCGAGGGAGGTCTATGAGGCGCCGGCGGCGATGGTGCTCCTTGCGGCCCACAAGGCTCTGGAGGCGATGACCCTCTCCAGGGATCAGCTGCGCTTCAAGGAGAAGGTGGCTGCTGAGTATGCCGACCTCATCTACAATGGGCTGTGGTTCACCGCCCTTCATCAGGACCTTGCCGCCTATATCCAGAGCTCGCAGCGCCATGTCACGGGCACGGTGCGGGTGAAGCTTCTTAAGGGGAATGCCAGCGTGGTGGGGCGAAAGTCGCCCACGTCGCTCTATAGCTTCGGCCTGGCCACCTATGATAAGGGCGACGTCTTCGACCAGAGCGCCTCGACAGGTTTCATCCACATCTGGGGCCTCCCGGTGAGGACCCAGGCCCAAATTCAGGGGGTGGGGGAGATGGAGATTGTGGAGAGGGGGGAGAAGTGAGATAATATAGAGCTGTAATTTTGGGCCAAACAAATTCGGTGAAGGGTCATACGATAAAAAGGAGGTGGTAATAGATGGCTAAGGTAAAACGCTCCTCTGGAGAGCAGAAAGTAAGAAAAGCGCCTGTTATAGAGTTGCCCGCAATACTGCCACTCCCAGAGGATTTCGAAGGGGGCAGATATGCCAACCACATCACTGTGGGCTATACGCAGTGGGAGTTTTATTTGGATTTCTGGAGAGTTGAGGCTGATGCTGGCAAGAAAGCGGTGAAGCCAGTGTTTGTGGAAAGGATCATCCTTTCGCCGCATAATGTAAAAGGGCTTATGGATGCCCTCAAGCAGGTGGTTGATGGCTTTGAGCGTGATTGGAGCATATCGTTACCAAACTTGCGAGGCGCAAAACCGAGAAGTGAGAGGGAGGGGTAAGCTATGGTGGGTGCGACTACTGGTGAACCTGAAGTAAGATTCGCCCTAGCGGGACAGGAGGTTCGAGTTGGAGCTGTGCCGCTTGAGCCAATAGATGTTTATTTCTCAGCATCTGGGTCTCCTATAATAGATGTAGCAACTGCCTTCGCCGATAGAGGTGCACTCCCGATGTATCCTTGGCGTGGCATTGCCATCGACACCTTCGTATATAATGTGGCGGAAGACATAGGAAGACATAGAGGAGCACCTCTTCCCAAGGCCGCTGAGCAGGAGTCGAGGATGACGGAAATGAGGTGGCTGGGCAGCCAGAGAGAGCTTTGTGTGAGATTGGCAGGGCAGTGGATTGCAGTAGAGGGAGAGCGCCTTATAGCTCACGGACAGAGGCTGATTGAGGTTCTGGAGGAGGCTCGATCCAAAGGTGTGGAGCATCCGTTTGTTGTTTGCCTTCCCGAATCACATGAGGAGGAGATAGCGGTTATCGCATGATTAATGTAGTCTATGAACTCGAATTTGATTATCAATCAGTGGGGACTTCCCGCATAAAGAGGCCCATGGTTGCCCTCCGGATTTCGGCAGGCCCAAATTACCAGGATACCTTAGCCATGGTGGACTCAGGTGCAGATTACTCTATTTTCCACGCCGATCATGCTGAGGCGCTCGGTCTGAAGCTCACTGATCCAAAACCCTTGATTGGTTTGGATGGGAAAAAATTTTACGGCTATTTGCATCACGTCGCTATGCGGCTGCTTATTGCTCCTGAAGCTTGGCAGACGATAAGGGCTGAAGTTATTTTTAGGGAAAACCATCCCAAGGACCTAGGAAATCTACTAGGACGTCATGACTTTTTTCGTGCCCTCAAGGTAGGTTTCGATGAACGAAGGCAAAAGGTCTACTTAGGGCAAGCTTAGGTTGTGGCAAAAATATGAATCCCATGCATGCTCGGTTCCAGAAGGAC
>JBHIBU010000133.1:0-3777 GCA_046759245.1 Dehalococcoidia bacterium
AGGGAGTAAAGGAAAAGCCCAAAGAGGCGCCTCACAATAAAGAAAGGAGGAAGAATTGGAAGAACACAGACACCATATGAGCTTTGGAACTGCCTTTATCATCGGTGCGGGATTCGCCCTGGGGGCGACGCTTATCACGGCTGCTATTTGGATCATAATTGCGATCATCATAGGCTTGCTCGGGGTAGCACTATTCCCAACAACGATTTAGCTCCAACAGACCCTGAAGACAGGACTTAAGGGCTGGAAATTGATCCGCAGTCTTAGGGATGGGCAACCCCTAGGTCGGTGTCAGTGTCCAGAGGAAGGGCCCCTGGGGGCAACATATCGGCCAGAATCTTTTGCAGTGCCATGGTATGACTGCATAGCCCCCACTTGGGGAAGAAGCTGCAAGAGCAGTGCCACTGCCCCTCTTTATAGCTAAGGATATAGATGTCGTGTTCACCGCGGAAGCTCACCGTGAGGTCGGAAAAGGTGATCCGCTCTCGCTCCTGGGCATAACGCTTCGCCTTTTCGATCTTGCCTATGAGGCTAGAATGCATTGTTTTTCCCTCCCAGCCAGATAGTTAAAAAGCACCGGGCATTGCCCAGTGCTTTTCTCTAATGGCTTTGAAATTAGCCCAATCATCTCAAAGATATTTTAATCCTCCTCAGCTCCTAAGTCAAGAGCTTGACTCCTGGCCCAAATTCGTGTTATAAATCGAAGAAAGCTTTCCGAGCTGCTTGGCCTAAACCCCGATAGGTTGGGGCAAGGCGAGTTGCCGATAGGTTCTCCGAGAAATTGGAGCGCCCCCCGTGTTTGGAAAGGAGAGCCCGACGATAGGTTAGCTATGTCTATCGTTATCCAGCCTCCTCGGGGAGGGCTTTTTTTATACTGGGGCAAGGTATTCGGATGCCAGCTCTGTGGCTATGGGCAGGGGTCTAGTAAAGGGGAACCCTTCCGGTGCTTTGTGAGAACGAAAAAGGAGGTTCAGGGCAATGGTTACGCAGATATGGAGACGAATCGCCGCCAGAAGGTTGACCATCATCTTCCTCCTCCTCGGTTTGATCATTCTGCTCCTTATTTTTGTCCCCTTACTGAAGATGGTCCTCTCCTCTAGCCCCGGGCTGCTTTTCGACACCCTGCTTGAGGGGGAGGTGAGGAGCGCCATCTGGCTCACCCTGTATACCGCGCTATTGGCCACGGCGGTGGGGCTTCTTTTGGGGGTTCCCCTGGCCTACTTCCTGGCTCGCCACCGTTTCCCAGGGAAGAGATTTGTGGAGGCGCTCATCGATGTGCCTATTGTGGTGCCCCACACCGCAGCGGGGGTGGCCCTCCTTTTCGTCTTCGGCCAGAATTTTCTTGCCGGCAAAGCCTTTCACTCCATAGGGATCGATTTCGTATCGGCGGTCCCCGGGATCGTCATCGCCATGCTCTTCGTCAGCGTCCCCTTCCTCATCGACTCGGCAAAGCAGGGATTTGAGAAGGTGGATGTCAGGCTGGAGAAGGTGGCGCGCACCCTGGGCGCCTCACCCTGGCAGGCCTTCTTCAGGGTATCGTTGCCCCTGGCCTGGAGAAGCATCTTTGCTGGCAGCGTCATGATGTGGGCGAGGGGGATCAGCGAGTTTGGGGCGGTGCTCATCCTCGCTTATCACCCCATGATCGCCCCCATCTTAGTCTGGGAGCGCCTTGAGGAATATGGCCTGGACTACGCCCTACCCGTGGCCAGTCTGCTCATCATAATATGCCTTCTCATATTCATCGGGCTGAGAAGCATTGCCTATCGAGGGCAGAGAGCATGATAGAGATAAAGAATCTAGCGGTCGATCTAGGAGCCTTCCTCCTCCAGGACATCAACCTGAGCATTGAGCCCGGGGAGTACTTTATCATTTTGGGGCCGACAGGGGCGGGAAAGACCATTCTCCTCGAGTCCATCGCTGGGCTTCACCCCATTGAGAGGGGGGAGATCTGGCTCAACGGGAGGGAGGTCACAAACTTAGAGGCGGAGAAAAGGGGGATCGGCTTCGTCTATCAGGATTATGCCCTCTTCCCCCACCTCTCGGTAAAGGATAACCTCCTCTTCGGACTGAAGCAGAAGAGGCGCTCTCAGGCGGAGATGAAAAAGGTGGTGGACTGGGTAGCAGGTCTCTTGGGGGTGACCCATCTTTTGGAGCGAAACCCCGCTACCCTGAGTGGTGGGGAGAGGCAGAAGGTGGCTCTGGCGCGGGCGCTCTCTATCAGCCCCCAGGTGCTCCTCCTCGACGAGCCGCTGAGCGCCCTCGACCCCCAGGCCCGGGAGGGGGTGCAGCAGGAGTTGCGGCAGATTCACCACCGCTTGAAAGCTACCATTGTCCATGTAACCCACGACTTCGAGGAGGCGATCGCCTTAGGGGATAGGATCGCCGTTCTCGGTGAGGGGCGCATCCTTCAAATAGGAACGCCGGAGCAGATCTTTCGCCAGCCCAACTCGGAATTTGTGGCCCGCTTTGCCCTGAGCCGCAACATCTTTGCCGCGGAGGTGAGGGATGCCGCTGATGGACATATCACCATCACCATCGAGGGCATGAAGCTTGAGGTGGTGACCGAATTGAGGGGGAAGCTTCATGCCTCCCTTCGCCCCGAGGATATTCTTATCTCCCGGGAACCGCTTCGCTCCAGCGCCCGCAACTGCCTCCGCGGCACCATCACCGATATCAATGACAGGGGTTCCACCCTTTATCTCACGGTGAGCACCCCCCTGGATTTCATCTGCCTTGTTACCCGCCGCTCCTTTGAAGAGATGGGTCTAAGAGTAGGCGAGGAGGTATATATAACCTTCAAGGCATCGGCGATCCACGTCTTTTGAAAAGCAGATTAGGATGAAGAGGATAGCATTACCCTTTATGGCGCTGATTCTGGCCCTGATGGGCTGCACCCCTCAGCCGGGCCTGATCATCCTTCATGCCGGGAGCCTAGCGGTGCCCTTGGACCAGGCGGCCGCGGCCTTCGAGGAGCTGAACCCGGGAGTGACAATTGTCACTGAATCGGCGGGGAGCCGCACCACAGCAAGGAAGGTGACCGAGCTGGGCAAGCTCGCCGATGTGGTCGCTGTGTCCGATTACACCGTAATCGAGGATTTGATGTTCCCCGACTACGCCGATTGGTATATATGGTTTGCCCGAAATGAGATGGTGGTGGCCTACACCGAGCGTTCTAAATTCGGTGACGAGATAGATGGGGGAAATTGGTATCAAATTCTGCTCAGGGACGATGTCCAGTATGGTCACTCCAACCCCGATTTCGATCCCGCCGGCTATCGGACCCTGATGCTTTGGCAGCTCGCTGAGATATACTACGATGAGCCCGGGCTCTACGACGACCTTGATGCCGGCCGCCCCCTGGAGAACATACGCCCCAAGGAGACCGACTTGATCGCCCTCCAGCAGGCCGGCGAGTTGGATTACGCCTTCCAGTATCGTTCCGTTGCCCAGCAACACGGCCTTGAATTTGTGGAACTGCCCCCTGAGATCAACCTCTCCCGCCCGGAGTTTGCCGACTTCTATGGCACCGCTCAGGTGGAGGTGAGCGGCGCAGAGCCCGGGGAGACGGTCACCTACAGGGGGAGGCCCATCATTTATGGGGTCACCATCCCCCAGGACGCCCCCCATCCAGATTTAGCCATCGCCTTTCTAAAGTTCCTCCTCGGTCCCCGGGGGCAGGCGATTATGGCGGAGAACGGTCAGCCTCCCATCGTTCCTGCGATAGCCAGCGACCCAATGAAGCTGCCGCAGGAACTAAAGCAATTTGTTCTACCCTAG
>JBHIBU010000134.1:0-3734 GCA_046759245.1 Dehalococcoidia bacterium
AGGGCTTTCCCATCCCTAGGACTGCGGGTCGATCTCCAGCTCTGAAGTCCTATCTTCAGGGTCTGTTTGAGCTAAATCGTTGGGAATAGCGCTATCCCGAGCAAGCCTATGATGATCATAATTATGATCCAAATAGCACCCGAGACAAGCGTCGCCCCTAGGGCAAGTCCAGCACCGATGATAAAGGCAGTTCCAAAGCTCATAGGGTGTCTGTGTTCTTCCAAGTCTTCCTCCTTTCTTTATTGTGAGGCGCCTCTTTGGGCTTTTCCTTTCCGCCCTTATCCGCCGTAGCTCTATGGTGACCAGATTAATCTTGTCTACGCAGTCTATCTCCCATACATCTGGGTCCCCATACTCTGGAGGCAAGCCACCCCCTAACTGGAGCAGTATGAGGTAGGGGAAGATGCCGTGGTAGAAGAAGCCGCATAGCCCCGCCGTATTGTGGCCGCTAAGCTCAAAGGTATCCCCCACCTTGTGACCGGCGCTACAGGACCCTTCAACCCCCTTTATTGTGCCCACCACTCGATAGCCAAGCTGCTCTGCCATAGCGCCCCTCCTTTTTCGAACATTACGCTATGGTATCATTATATGTCCCAATGCTTATGCAGTCAATTTTGCGTTTTCGGCGGAATCTCATGGGTAAAGCTCGGGGCGAATGCCCTTTATGTACTCTATGGCCTCGGCGGCAATGAATAGCGACCCGGTAGCGCAGATAAGGTCCCTGGGCCTTGCCCTCCCAAGAGCGCCCCGGGCCGCCACTGCCACGCTCTCTGCCACCTCTGCCCTCACCCCTCGCCTCGTCAGCTCCCCAAGAAGCGAGGAAGGAGCCAGCGCCCTTGGGTGGCGAGAACGAGTGACAATGGCGAATCTGGTGAGCGAAGCAAGTTCCCCCGCGATCCCCGCTATGTCCTTATCGCAGGATGCTCCTATGATAAGGATCAATCGCTCGAAATTAAAATACTTCTCGATGGCCTCCCTTAGCCTCCTTGCCGAGTCGGCGTTATGGGCGCCATCGACAACAAAAAGGGGGGCATGCCTCAGAATCTCCATTCTCCCCGGCCAATGCACCTTGCCCAGTCCCGCGGCGATGCTCTCAGCGGGAATACCCAGCGCCTCCAAGGCGGCGACAGCGATAGCAGCGTTTTCCAATTGGTGGTCCCCGAGAAGGGGAATGGTAAGGTTATAGCTATCCGCTTGCCCTTTTACCAGCAAGGATTGCCCCCCCAGGTCACCAGCCAATTTTTTCCAGGTGACATCCCTTCCTACAGCGATCAGCCTCGCCCCCTTCTGGCGGCAGGCCTCCTCTATCACCTCCGCAGCCTCCCTGCGCTGAGGCGAAGTTACCACTATAGCCCCTGGCTTAATAATGCCAGCCTTCTCCCCCGCTATCTTGGCCAGGGAGTCGCCCAGAGCCTCAGCGTGATCAAGGCTTATCGAGGTGATCACTGAGACCTCGGCCTGCACCACATTGGTGGCATCGAGCCGACCCCCCAATCCCACCTCGAGCACCTGAAAATCGACCTCCCGCTCCCTGAAATAGGTAAAGGCGATGGCGGTCAGTATCTCGAAGGTGGTAAGCTCGCCGTAAGCACGGCGCCGATTCACCGCGTCAACCTCAGGCTTCAGCCTCTGCACTATAGCGGCTAGCGCCCCCTCAGCGATAAACTCCCCATCGATGCTTATCCGCTCTCGAAAGGTATGAAGGTGGGGGGAGGTATAGAGCCCAGTCCTATAGCCTGAAGCGCCAAGGGCGGAGGCGATCATTGCCACCGTGCTCCCCTTCCCCTTTGTCCCAGCTACATGTATCGACCTCGCCCCTGAGTGAGGGTTATCCAGTCGCCCCAAAAGCTCCTCCATGCGCCTCAGGTCAAAGTTGGCCGCAGAATAGAGGATTGCCGGCGATCTCTCGAAGTCTGTGAAGCCGAGGATATACTTTAGCGCCGCCTCATAGTCCATGGCCCTATTATATCACGGCAGACAGGGATGGAAGCGTTAGAAAGGGGTCACGAAGGGGAAAGGGCGATCAAAGGGGAAGGGCAGTTATCAACCAAGGTACAGACGCTCATCGGAGGGGGGAAAGAGGTACACCAATGTCTCTTTGGGACCGGGTTGGCTTGTGGCCTCCTCATTTAGCCACCAGCTATGAAAGACATGCTGTCCAGCATAATAGTCCAGCGCCGACTTCTCGAAGACAAGTATCGGCTTACCAAGCACACGCCTCGCTGCCGGGTTTATTATCTCCGTGATCCTGATCAGAACATCCATGTGATAGGTTTCGCCCAACAGCTCCTTTAGCTCATCGAGCCTGGCGTGCCTATTTCTCCAAAAGTACCAGAGCATCTTGGCGCTGCTTTCGTCCACTAAACGAACGACCTCGGCTATTTCCCCATGCTCGATGCGACTTGCCCTATCCTTGGCATGGCTCTCAGCCACTGGATCTCCCCTCAATCTTTTCTACCCTGTGGGTCAAAGAATGCGGATTTAGCGCAGCGGATAGGAGGTGATCCACCAGGCGATCGAAGTCATACCCAGATTGTCGCAGGGTAGGGGCGACCCCCTTATTCCCTTTTATCTGGTCCAGCGCCGCATCCAGGTCCATCAGGGTGGCCCTCCATCTTTCGATCTCCTCCTCGCTAACGCCGTTTCGTTGCATTCGATGGAGGGAATCGAGCTTCATGGCATCCTTTATTATCTCTGAGAGGCTGATAGCCAAAGCGAACACCCCTCTCATGAGGTTGTCTTGGCGAAGCTTAGATCCAGTGCTCATCGCTTGATCCTTTTCACCGAGGAAAAGCGGCAACCCACTTTCCGAAGCTGCAGCAAGAGCTAACCGCTCGAGCGCTGAAATCGGCGAATGTCCCCTTCATCTGGTGGCACTAAATAGGGAAGTATTGCCTAGTCTCTTCGTTTCTGCGGATCTTGCCCTGATCCATCAACTGGCGAATCGTTCTGCCAACCTCGATCCTGGAGACGCCAAGGGCTTCCTCGATAGCCGGCAGCTTTGTCCCAGGATGCTCGGCGACATAGGACAAGATTCTTTCTGCCAAAGTCGGTTTCACCTGCGCTACGCCTTTACCTCTAAACATAATCCCGCATCCCGAATTCCCAATCCTTGTGGGGCAGGCCAAGGCACATCTTCACTTGGTTTTTGAGCTGAACCTGGGAAGTGTGCCCTGACCTTTAGCCCCGGTCAGTCGCTCACCCAGGATGCCACTACCTTTGAGTCTCTTCTCACCGCCTATTCATTCGAGTATGGACTGACCAAAAGGAATCTATTCCATGATAAAATTTTCCATCCTCCTGGCGCTACACCCAGAGGGCTCAAGTTGCCAAGGACGCTCTGGTCAATTTTTTTGACCCCAAAGGGTCACTCGGCTCATTTTGAAACTGTCTGTTAAAAAAAGAGACCCAACAGGGTCTCAAAAGATTCCAATTCGATGAAGGTCGGCTTAAAGTAGACCTCTCCTATAGGCCTCCGCCACTGACTCAGCGCGATCCTTAGCCCCTAATTTGTCGAAGATGCGGCTTACCCCCCGTTTCACCGTGGTCTCGCTCAGGAAAAGCTTGGCAGCGATCTCCTTATTGCTGGTCCCGTTAGCTATGAGGCGTATGATTTCAAGCTCTCGTGACGCAAGACAACACTTCTCACTGTTCTTGGTTTTAGCTAAGGAGGCAAACTCGTTAAAAAGTTCCCTGCTCAGAGAGGGGTGGAGTATCGACTCCCCTCGATGCAC
>JBHIBU010000135.1:0-3717 GCA_046759245.1 Dehalococcoidia bacterium
GGGCGGAGGTGGGAAGAAATAGGTTTCTAAACAACCTTTAAGGCAAAAACTGGACGAACCTCGAAGTCAGTAGTATAATCCTCTCGATCGCTGTTGATTAAGGGGGTCAATAATGGGATTCCAGGATATAATTTATACCAAGGAGGAGGGCATTGCTACCATAACCCTCAACCGCCCCCGAGCGTTAAACGCCCTCACCCCGAGGATGCAGCGGGAGTGGATGGCGGCGATAGAGGATGCCCAAGATGACGACCAAGTTAGGGTGCTGGTGGTCACCGGGGCCGGGCGCGCCTTCTGCTCTGGAAAGGATATGAGACACAAGGAGGGCAGGGAAGGGGAGGCCCCCTCCCTCCCAGAGACGACAAAGTTCATGGGGGAAGCTGTTGATGGGGTGGCCCTTGCCATCGCCAACCTTGATAAGCCCTATATCGGCTCCATAAACGGCCCTACGGTGGGGGGAGGGATGGACTTCGCCAGCATGTGCGATATCAGGATCGCCTCGGAAAGGGCCAGGTTTGGCATGGGATACGCAAGGTTTGGTCTTCCCCCGGCGGGGGGAGGTTGCTACTTCCTGCCCCGCATCGTGGGCATCGCCAGAGCCTGCGAGCTGATCTGGACAAGCAGGATCATCGACGCTGAGGAGGCGCTCAGAATCGGCTATGTGAGCCAGGTGGTTCCCCACGGCGAGCTTGAGGCGGCAACAAAGGAGCTGGCAACCCGGCTGGCAAAGGGTCCGGCGGTGGCCATCAGGCTGGCGAAGCGCCTCATCTACCATTGCCTCGACCTGGACCTGGCGAGGGCTCTGGAGGATCACCAGAGGGCGCTCTTTATCGCCTACAGCACCGAGGATTCCAAGGAAGGATCAAGGGCTTTCATCGAGAAGAGGGAGCCCATTTTCAAGGGGAGATAGAAAAATTGGTCAAGCGAGAGGAACTGAAGGTTAAAAGCAGGGATACCCTAGGAAAGAAGGTTAGATTTCTACGCCGCCAGGGGCTCACCCCGGCCAACCTCTATGGACCGAAGACCGAGTCCATCCCCCTCCAGGTGGAGACCTCCCTTCTGGAGCGCCTCATCGCCAGGGTGGGACAAAATGCCCTGATCACCCTCAGGGTTGATGGAGCTACGGAGCCCAGGTTGACGATGATTCGCGATATCCAGAGAAACCCGTTAACCGGCGCCGTGCTCCATGTCGACTTCTTCCAGATAGAGGTGACCCACAAGGTGAAAGCTGAGATACCCCTGACATTCCTCGGTGAGGCTCCGGCAGCGAAAAGGCCAAGGGCGATGCTGATCCAGAACCTGACCTCCCTTCAGGTGGAGGGTCTTCCTACGGATCTGCCCCGAAGCATCGAGGTCGATCTCTCGTCGATGGAGGAGATGGACCAAGCGATCCATGTCAGGGACATCGCCGTAAGCGATAGGCTTGAGGTTCTCACCGCTCCCGATGAGGTAGTGGTTCATGTAGAAGAGACCCGCGCTCCGGTAGAGGAAGTGGAGATAGAAGAGGAAGAGGAGACCGAATAAGGCAGCTTCAATTTATTGCCACCGCGGATCGGGTAGCAGCGCCCCCTTGAAATTCCTCTGCCCCCTGAAGAACTCCTCTACGGTCATCGCCCTCCTCCCCTCAAGCTGAAGCCTTAGTAGCCCAAGCACCCCTTCGCCGGTCTCCACCCCCAAAGTGGCGCCCTGCCCAGGGGCTAAAGCGATGACCCTCCCCGGCTCCAAGTCCCTTCCCCCAGCGATCGGGGTCGCCTCAAGGATCTTGAGGATCTTCCCCTGCCACCTGGTATAGCAACCGGGCCAGGGATGGAGGGCTCGCACCCGCCGCCATATCTCAACGGCGCCAAGATACCAATCGATCTCGCCCTCCTCCTTAGAGAAAAGCCTGGTATAGGTGGCGCCCTCCTCCCCTTGAGGTTGGGGGGTAAGACTATGGGAAAGCCAGAGAGGCAGCGTTTCCTCCATAAGCTGGGCCGCACCCTGGGCGAGCTTCTTGGTAAGCGATTCCGTGGTGTCCTGGGGCTCGGTGGCCACTCTGCGCTGGGAGAGGATAGCGCCGCTATCAATACCCTCGTCCATGAGCATGATGCTGACCCCTGTGCAGTCATCTCCAGCTAGGATCGCCCCCTGGACAGGGGAGGGACCACGATGCCTGGGAAGCAGGGAGGGGTGAAGGTTGATGCAGCCAAAGGGAGGGATGGCAAGCACCTCCCCGGGCAAGACCCTGCCAAAGGCAGCGACCACAATAACATCGGGGCGCAACCGAGCCAAAAATTCGATGGCAGCAGGCTCCTTGAAACCGGCCGGTTGCAGCACCTTTAGCCCGCGCGCTACCGCCACCTTTTTCACCGCAGAGAAGGCGAGGGGACGCCCCCTTCCCGCAGGCCTATCGGGCTGGGTGTAGACAGCAACCAGCTCATGCTGGCCAAGCAAAAGCCGCTCCAGAACTGGCACGCCGAACTCAGGTGCCCCCATAAAAACGATGCGCATCGCCCACCCAAAGACATTCTATCATAGAAGAAAAGCCTGCGTGAGGTTTTTGCCAAAATAACATAAAATTAGAAAAAAATGGATTTTTAAAAATTGGGCAAAAGTTGTGCAAAAACCCCTTGACCTGAGGCGGTGTTTTTGTTAGGTTTTAGTATCCGCCGCGCTGATCCGCAAAAAAGCTTCTAACACCGCGATATACTTCAGCCCTCGATATCACGGTGCCCCGCTTCATCAGAGATACTATTGATGATAAGGTCCGACGAGCGCTGAGGATAAAAGAAGAGGATATTCCCTAAAGTCTAAGTGGTTTCGTTTCTTCCCCTTGCCACCTGCCAGGGGCACTCCCGGGATGGAAACATCCTGGCTGAAACACCAGAGTTCGGAGGGGTGCGTGAAAGAGAGGTCAGCCGTAGAAATTTGGGAGGCGGTGCTTGGGGAGCTTCAACTACAACTAACAAACACAAATTACGATACTTGGCTTACAGATACCGTCGGCCTGAGCTATCAGGGCGATCAGTTCGTAGTTGGCGTGTTATCTCCCTTCGCTATAGAGTGGCTGGAAAGGCGCCTCTACTCCCTGATCAAGAAGACCCTTATCGAGATCACAGGCCACAACCTCGATGTGCACTTTCAAATCCACAATGGGGAGCATAGCAAAGCAGCGAGGACCAAAGGAAGAACTTACCTCTCAGGCAGCCTGGCCACTAGCACCAGGAAGATAAATCTCTCCACCTTTAATGCTAAGTATACCTTTGACTCCTTCATCGTCGGAAATTGTAATCGCCTCGCCCACGCTGCCGCCCTAGGGGTGGCAGAAAAACCTAGCTGTATCTACAACCCACTATTTCTTTATGGTGGAGTGGGGTTGGGAAAGACGCACCTTCTGCATGCTATAGGGCACTTCGCTTCCACAAGTAAAGTCCGCGTTCTCTATGTGAGCACAGAGCAGTTTACTAACGAGTTCATAAAAGCGATCCGGGAGAGGAAGACCGAGGAATTTCGCCAAAAATATAGGAGCGTGGATGTCCTCTTGATGGATGACATCCACTTTATTATTGGGAAGGAGCAGACCCAGGAGGGCTTCTTCCACACTTTTAACGATCTTCACAATGCCAACCGTCAGATCGTGATCACCAGCGATCGCCCCCCAAAATCTATGCCCTTACTGGAAGACAGATTGCGCTCCCGTTTCGGATGGGGGCTCATCGCTGATATTCAACCCCCTGA
>JBHIBU010000136.1:0-3700 GCA_046759245.1 Dehalococcoidia bacterium
GCTACTCCCGGTGTAAGCATCCAATATAAGCCAAAGCCGATGAGTGCCAGCACAAGAACAATAGCCACGGCAGGCCGTACCCTTGACCAACCAAAAAATGGCGTCGGTCTCCGCTGAGGTTTCCGGAGCCCCTTCTCCGAGTCAACTAGGGCGGCATCTAATCGCTGCCTCGCTGCCGATCTGGCCGTGGCTTTAGGCATAGGGGAACAGGCGTCACGAATGTTGTATATTGCCTGCAGTAGTGGTCTTAGCTCCTCGGCCTGCTCTGGATAGCTGGCGAGACACTCCTCAAGCGACTCTCCCTCGTTCATTCGGTCAATACACTCGTCTAGCAGTGCGTTCAAATCCTTGTTCGTTTCAGCACCTCCACTATTAATATCAACTCCGACTGAATATCTGAAGAATTTGTCCTCATTTAGCTTAAACATCCATTTGCTTTCGTAGTGTTTCTAAAGCAGCGCGTTGCATCTCCCTTATTGCACCACTACGCTTACCCAAGATCTTACCCACCTCAGCTGATGATAGTCCGGCGAAGACACGCAGGCCGATCACCTCACGCTGGGCCGATGTCATCTGCTTTAGAGCTTTTGATAATCTCTCGACTTCCAACTTCGCTTCCACTACTTCCTCAACGCTGAGTCTATCGGGGATTCTCACCTCATTTATAGAGATGTCCTTTCGCTTGCTCATCTTCCGCAGGTGATCTACTACCAAGTTATGGGCAATCTTGAAGAGCCAAGCTGGCATCTGTTCTCGGCGCCCCCGGTAAGAGTCCAGCGACTGTAGGGCTCTTAGAAAGACATCCCCACCAAGATTTTCTGCTTCACTTTGATCGTTGATACGGACGAAGATGTAGCGAACAATTCTGCCATAATACTCTTCATAGAGGCTAGCTAACACAACCCTTGCCGATTTGCTCTCAGCAGTGCTATCTTTGCTCAACCTGATTTCTCCAACTTTTGCCTCGAGCATATGCTCGCCTCTTAAGCATATCACAGTGTTAATACGGGTAGTGGCCTCTATATTATTGTCACTATAATATAAGACGAAAAGTCTCGTCTTTTGTCAGGTTTTCTGATACTGCGGGCACCAGGGAATTCTCAAACGCTCTGGCTCATGCTATACTGGGGCTTGAGCCAAAGCGGCAACGTAGCTACAAAGCGAGGAGGAAAGATGTCAGGTGACTACCAGGGAGCCAAATACTGGAGCGAGGTGGCGAGGAGGATGAAAGGTAGGTATCACCTTGACAAGCTCCTTTGTGAGCAGAAAAAGAAAGTACACCTCGATTTGATCCGGAGATGGGCTGACGTTGCCGGCAGCCAAATGATCCTGAAGACCGATCTCTTCGAGGAAGCCCTGGGCCTAGACCAATTTTTGTTTGAGCTGGCAAAAGTCAATGGCAACGTAATTGGGATGGACGTCTCCCCTATAATAGCCTCCGGGGCGAAGAGAAGAGCGAAGCAGTATGGGGTAGATTCGGGTGAATACATTTGCTGCGATGTTAGGCACCTGCCCTTCAAAAGCAATTCCATTGATCTGGCAATCTCGAATTCTACCCTGGACCACTACTCCCATAAAGGGGATATCACCGTTGCTCTCCAGGAGCTGAGACGAGTGCTCGAACCGGGGGGCACCCTTATCCTCACCATGGATAACAAGGGAAATCTGACCGAACCGCTTTTCCGCTTTTGGATATCGCTTGGATTGGCGCCATTTTTCAGCGGCAAGACCTATTCCATCAAGGAGCTGAAGCGGGCGATAGAGGAAATCGGCTTCGATGTCGATGATGCCACCGCAATTATCCATAATCCCCGCTTCTTCACGACTAAGATAGTGGGCTTGCTACACAGGCTCAATGCCAGAAAATTCGACCCCATTATCAGTAAGGGTCTGGCTTTCTTCGACAATCTGGAGAACAAGAAGACAAAGTATCGGACCGGCCTCTATATCGCAGTAAAGGCGGTGAAATGTGAGACGGAGCAGACAGGGCAGTAGCGCAGGATATGAGCAAGGCATTTCACCCTGCCTTGGAACACGTCCCGCGGAAATCCATTAAAAGCGGTAATAGCCAAGAAAGCCCTGAGACCGCAACCCAAGGAGTGTGATGATAAGCAGACCGACTGTGCTATTCAGAAGAGCGAAGCAGGTCTTCCAAACAGAGGGATCGATGCCCTTACTCAGGCGAGGATTGGAGTTTGTGGTGGGGCGTTTCTTTCAGTATCAAGCCTGCTACCTCCGCGAGTTTGCTACAGAAGACATCCGAAAGTTCAACGAAGCTGATTTCAGGCCCAAGATTGATAATTTCACCCTTAGGATAATCTCGACGAACCAGGAGGCCGCTGAGCTGGAGGCTGAGGGTCTTGAGTTTCGCTCACATGTTATCAATGCCAGGCAGAGGCTGGACAAAGGAGCAATAGCCTTCTGCATTTTCAGTGGGCGGGAGCTTGCCAACATGGCTTGGCTTGCCATGACTCAGAAAGCCAAGGATAGCCTCTGTGAGGCCCCTTTCAAGGTGGACTTCTCAAACAATGAAGGATGGTCGGGAGGCCTTTGGACCAATCCAAAATACAGGCGAAGGGGGCTGGCCGAGTACGGAACATTTAAGCGACTCGAGTTTGGGCTAGGAACGGGGATAGTGACAAACCGAGCTGCAGTTGCTAAGGGGAACATCGCTTCTCAAAGAGCAACTGCCACCTTTAGTCCCAAGATATATGCCGAAGGGCGCTATCTGAAGATCTTATGGTGGAAATCCTGCAAAGAGAAGCCACTGACATAGGTTAAAGGCTTTGATTTCCTCGATAGACTGGAGCGGAAGAGAACCAGGTACTGATGGGATGCCGTATTGCGATAGAGGCACTGAAACGGGAGACGGAGTGATTTAATCAAGAGGACAAGGGGGGAGAAACATGAGCATAGGGTGGAGGGTCAGAACCGCTGGGGTAGAGGACGCCCAAGCCATTATCGAATTGGTTAACGGGATCCTAGGAACAGGAGATGACCTTGACAGCTGGCGGTGGAAGTTCCTGGACAACCCGACGAAGAAGAGCTACATATCCGTGGCTGAAAGAGGCGGCGAGATTATCGGGCATCTTGCCTTACTTGGCACCTGGATGAATCTACTGGGGGTCAAGACCATGGGCGCCATGTCCCTCGACCTGGCTACCCATCCCGCTTACAGAAGACAAGGCGTGTACACCTCGTTGACCAAACGGATTCATCTTCGAGCAGCCTTAGATGGCATTACCATAATGTATGGAATCGCGAGACCCCTAGGCTTGCCAGCCGCACTAAGCGCAGGGTGCTATGACCTTGGACCAAGAGCCAGGCTGGTGAAGATTTGCAATCCAGGCACTATAACCAAAAAGGAGATCAGGTCTCCCGCTCTCGGTGCCATCGGTGGAAAACTGGTTCGTCTCTTATTGGGATTATGGGCAAAGGAGAGGAGCCCCCAGCAAACTGAGCATATCGAGATTAAGAATATCGACTTTTTTGACACCCGTTTCGATGATCTCTGGTCAAAGGTCAAAAATGATTCTCCGGTTGGCGTTTGGAAGGACTCCATCTATTTGAATTGGCGGTACTGCTCTCGCCCTGGCGTAATGTACAAGATTTTTGCTGCCCAAGAAAAGGGCGCTTTGACAGGCTTTGTGGTGCTGAGGCTGATCGATCGCAAATATTGCATTGGGTCGATAGTTGACTT
>JBHIBU010000137.1:0-3696 GCA_046759245.1 Dehalococcoidia bacterium
GGTTTAAAACCAGGTTTTGAAAAAGAGGATAAAAACAGATTTATATTGACCATTACCAAATAATGGGGTTATAGACCAAGAATAAATCTTGAAAGCGGGTTCGGATGGCAAATGCAGTTGATACCAAGTTACGATCTTGGGTCAAGTCAATTACTTGGAGAGTTCTAGGTATAGTCATACTGGGTGCTCTGGCTTGGTTGTTCACTCGTGATTGGCTAGAGACGTCACTGATAACTATTACATTTCATGCAATTAGGATTGTGCTTTACTACTTCCATGAAAGGGTATGGGAGCGGATAGCTTGGGGAAGAAAGCCGGAGATTAAAGAGTATTATAGAATGTTGCGGAGCAGATTGAGAGCCCAAAGTTAATTCAAAAGTGGTCCACCGTGGAAAGTCGTAGACGAAGCATAGCAAAAACTATTACGTGGCGGGTTATTGCTGCCTTGGTCACAGCCTTAGTTGCGTTTTTATTTACAAAAAGCGTAGTATTATCAGCGGGCGTAGGTCTCTCAGATACAATTATAAAGTTATTCATCTATTACCTACATGAAAGAGCATGGAATAGAGTAGCTTTTGGAAGGAGGGCCACGGAGATAGAAAAGGCATTTAAGCATGGAGGAGGGATAGAGGAGAGATATAGAAGGGAGGAGGAATATGAGATTTGAGACATTAGCCATCCACTCGGGGAGGGAACCGGACCCCACAACCGGTGCCCTGGCTATACCCCTCTACCAGACATCGACCTTTGTCTTCCAGGATGTGGGCGTGACCAGGGGCTACGACTACTCGCGAACGGCGAACCCCACCAGGAAGGTGCTGGAGGATTGCATCGCCGTCCTCGAGGGAGGGAAGGCCGGGTTTGCCTTCTCCAGCGGAATGGCTGCGGAGACGACCATCATGCACCTGCTCAAAGCAGGCGACCACGTGATTTCAGGGGATGATGTCTATGGGGGCACTTATAGGCTGTTTGAGATGGTGATGAAAGACTTTGGATTGGAGTTCACCTTCCTCAGGATGGACGACCGGGAAAGGATCGAGGGAGCGATAAGGCCTAATACCAAGATGATATGGATAGAGACCCCCTCCAATCCGCTACTGAATATCGTCGATATCGAGATGGTGGTTGATATCGCCAGAAGACATAATCTGATGACGGTGGCGGACAATACCTTTGCCACGCCCTATTTTTTGAGGCCCATCGACTACGGGATCGATCTGGTGGTTCATTCCACGACGAAGTATCTCAATGGTCACTGCGATATCATCGGCGGTGCCGTGGTAACCACCACCGATGCATTGACAGAGAGGGTCCAGTTTCTGTTAAATGCTATGGGGACCTGCGCTTCCCCTTTCGATTGCTGGCTGGTGGTGAGAGGGATCAAGACGCTTCCGGTGAGGATGATGCAACATGAGGAAAATGCGGCTCACGTTGCAATTTATCTGGAAAAACACCCTAAAGTGAAGAGGGTCTTTTATCCGGGGCTTAAATCGCATCCGGGACATGAAATTGCGATGAGGCAGATGGAGGGGTTCGGTGGGATGGTATCCTTTGAAATCGACGGCGGGGGTGATGCAATCAATTCCTTTCTGAGAAGCGTCAACATCTTCTCCTTGGCGGAGTCCCTCGGTGGCCTCGACTCCCTGGTGGAGCACCCGGCTACGATGAGCCATGCCTCGATGCCGGAGGATTTTAGACGGGAAGTGGGGATCACGGATGGTTTAATCAGGCTATCTGTGGGGTTAGAAAGCATTGAAGATTTGATCGAGGATTTGGAACAGGCCCTTGAGCATGCCTGAAGAGGTAGGAAGTGTCTTACGTTAGAGCCTTGTGCTGCCGGAAGTGCGGGCGGGAGTATCCTCCCCAGCCCATCAATCTGTGCGATTTCTGTTTCAGCCCGCTGGAGGTGATCTATGACTACAAGTCCGTGGCTGAAGCCGTGAGTCGGGAGAGGCTGTCAAGCGGGCCGGTGAGCATGTGGCGCTATCGCGACCTGCTGCCGGTGGCTGGTGAGGTGGTGGATATCGGCGCCGGCTTTACCCCTCTCATTGAAGCCGATAACCTGGGGCGGAAACTGGGGCTGGAGCAGCTCTACATCAAAAATGATTGCCTGAATCCAACGTACTCATTCAAGGATCGGGTGGTCTCGGTGGCTATCACCAAGGCGCGGGAGTTTGGATTTGACACCATAGCCTGCGCTTCAACAGGCAACCTCGCCGCCAGCGTGGCTGCTCATGCCGCCAAGGCAAATATGAAGTCCTATGTTTTCGTCACCTCTGAGGCGGAGCAGGACAAGCTGGTGGGGACAGCAATCTATAACCCGGTTTTGATAGCTGTTGACGGAAGCTATGACGATGTCAACCGCCTCTGCACCAAGCTGGTGGAAAGATACAACTGGGGTTTCATCAATATCAATCTCCGACCCTACTATGCCGAGGGGAGCAAGACGCTGGGGTACGAGGTGGCGGAGCAACTGGGATGGCGTGCTCCAGACTGTGTGGTGGCTCCCGCCGCTTCGGGACTCCTCTTTACCAGGATATGGAAGGGACTGGATGAGCTGTCGATGCTGGGTTTGATCGAACCGGTTAATACACATATGTATCTCACCCAGGCTGCTGGTTGCTCGCCCATTGTTAATGCCTTTGAAGCTGGCTCTCTTCATATACACCCGGTAAAGCCAAATACCATCGCCAAGTCCATAGCCATTGGAAACCCCGCCGATGGCTATTATGCATTGAGGGTCGCCAGACAGTCGGGAGGTGCTGCCTGCGCTGTCACTGACGAAGAGCTCGTCGAGGGGATGAAGCTCTTGGCTCAAACCGAAGGCATCTTTGCCGAGGCAGCCGGTGGTGTGGTGGTGGCAGGGCTAAAGAAGCTGGTGGCTTCGGGGGCGATCAAGAAAGGTGAGCTAACAGTAGCCTTCATCACCGGGGCCGGACTCAAAACTCAGGAGACGGTGGCACATGTTGTTCAGGCCCTCACCATCCAACCCACCCTGAAGTCTTTTGAGGAGGTGCTCGCTGAGCGGGCCAGAGTTTGAGCCTCTCACATTCTGCCGCTGTTAAGAATAGGAGGATAAGATGGCAAAGCAACGAGTTATGTTTACCTTTCCCCAGGAGCTGATCGGCGAACCTATTATCTACGACCTTGGTCAGCGGTTCAAGGTGGTGACCAATATCCGCCGCGCCGATGTATCCGAAGATAGGGGCTGGGTGGTGCTGGAGCTGGAGGGGGAAGAGAAAGATATCGAGCAAGGGATCGCCTGGGTGATTGCCAAAGGGGTAAGGGTCGACCCCGTCACTGGCGATGTGGTGGAGGGATAAATGCAAAGGATATACCTTGATTATGGCGCGACCACCCCCACCCACCCCGAGGTGGTAGAGGCGATGTTGCCCTATTTCAGCGATGCTTATGGCAATCCCTCCAGCATCCATTCCTTTGGCCAGGAGACAAAGGCAGCTATAGAGGAGGCGCGAGACAAGATCGCCTCCTTCATCGGCGCCAGGAGCGAGGAGATCGTATTCACCAGCGGAGGGACGGAGGCGGATAATATCGCTGTAAAAGGGGTCGCTTACGCCAATGAGGGGAAGGGAAACCACATCATCACTACCTCCATTGAGCACCATGCCGTTATCGAGCCGTGCAAATTTCTGGAGAGAAGAGGGTTTGAGGTAACCTACCTTCCCGTAGATAGCT
>JBHIBU010000138.1:0-3684 GCA_046759245.1 Dehalococcoidia bacterium
CGCTCGAACCTTCAAGCCCCATCCCAGCTTCCAGAGACAGCTAAAATGGCATATCACCGATGTGGAAAACTATCTTTAAGGAGGTTTGAAATTGGAGGAAGATGGCAGATACCTATGTGATAATACTGATGCGAAAGCGAGCGATATTGCCCGAAACCCATGAAAGAGGCTGAAATGAGCGACCCCCTTCGCGTTCGCTTTGCCCCCAGCCCCACGGGCATCCCCCACGTGGGCAACATTAGGACTGCCCTTTTTAACTGGCTCTTCGCCAGGCACCACGGGGGGAGCTTCATCGTGCGCATCGAAGACACCGATGTCGCCCGTAGGGTTGAGGGCGCTGTAAAGGCAGTCCTCGATAGCCTGCGCTGGCTGGGCCTGGATTGGGACGAGGGCCCGGAGGTAGGTGGCGAGTACGGCCCCTATTTTCAGTCGCAGCGGCTGGAGATATATCAAGAGATTGCACAGCGCCTGGTGAAGCAGGGGGATGCCTACCTTTGCTACTGCTCCCCGGAGCGCCTGGAGGAGATGCGCAAGGAGCAGGTGCGAAGAAAGCAGCCCCCAGGCTACGACCGCCGCTGTCGCCAGCTCAGCGAAAAGGAGCGGGTGAAGCTTGAGGCTAGGGGCATCGCCCCGGTGGTTCGCTTCAAAACGCCCTTAGCAGGGCAGATCAGGTTTCAGGACCTGGTCCGTGGCGAGGTGGTCTTCGAGAGTGAGACGATAGACGATTTTGTGTTACTGAAGTCCGATGGCTACCCCACCTATCACCTTGCCAATGTAGCCGATGATCACCTGATGAGGATCTCCCATGTTCTCAGGGCAGATGAATGGCTTGCCAGCACCCCTCGTCACATCCTGCTCTATCGTTCTCTGGGATATGAGCCGCCGCAGTTTGCCCACCTGCCGATGATTCTGGGAAGCGATCGCGCCAAATTGAGCAAGCGTCATGGTGCCACATCGGTTATCGAGTATCGAAACCATGGATACCTGCCCCAGGCTATGGTGAACTTTCTGGCCCTATTGGGCTGGTCTCTGGATGATAGGACCGAGATCATGAGCCGAGAGGAGCTCGTCACAAGCTTCTCTATCGAGCGCATCGGCAAGACCGGGGCCATCTTCAGCCTGGAGAAGCTCGGCTGGATGAATGGTGTCTACCTGCGCCAGTTGAGTATCGAGGAGCTGGTGGAGCAGGCGATGCCCTTTCTGGAGGCCGGGCTGCCGAGGAGGGTCAAGCGCCCCATCTCCCGCGACTACGTACGCCAGATAGCGCCCCTTATTCAAGAGCGAATGAGAACTCTAAAGGAAGGTGCAGAGCTTGCCGACTTCTTCTTCATTGATGAACTGGATTACGACCCCGATCTGCTCCTGGAGAGGGGGATGACCCGCGAGACAGCGACGAAGGCATTAGGGGCAGGAGGAGAGCGACTGGAGGCATCGCCCACCTTCGACGCCTCCTCCCTGGAGGGCATCCTCCGGCCCCTGGCTGCGGAGCTGGGGCTCAAGACAGGGGAATTCTTCGGACTTCTCCGTGTCGCAGTCACCGGACGCAGCGCAGCCCCACCCCTCTTTGAGACTATGGCGGTTCTAGGCAGGGAGCGGTGCCTGAAGCGCATCGAGGCCGCCCTGGAGAGGCTGACTGGCAAGTCTTAGGCACTTGCCACAGAAACGCTCTTCTGCTATATTATGAAAGCGCTGGGGAATCGTCTAGCGGTAGGACGGCTGACTCTGGATCAGCAAGGCCAGGTTCGAATCCTGGTTCCCCAGCCAGCAAAAGTCCTTCACAATGGTTAGACGAAGAAGAGTCAGAACAAATTGCACATGCTACCTCTGTGGTAGTAAGCAAGCGGATACCAGAGACCATATTTTCCCGAAGAACCTGTTCCCTAGACCAATGCCAACCGACCTCCCTACGGGTCCAGCGTGCAGAGAGTGCAACAACTCTTTTTCAGATGACGAAGAACTTTTCAGAGCCTTAGTAACTTCAGGAATGGCGTACGAAACCACATCAGGACGTCACATTTGGGACAAACGCGTGCGTCCAAGCTTACAACAGAATAGACGAGGGTTCAAGACGCTCCTAAGAAAACTAGTTACTGCGGTGAAGTTACCATCTGGCACCGCACTTGGTTTAGAATTCGAGCCAGGGCGGATCAACCGGGTGCTGAGCAAAATAGCAAAGGGATTATACTATATAGACAGAGGTGAACCACTACCCAATAACGTCAAGCTTTTGTTTAGGTACGATGAACCTCGAAAATTAATTGAACCGCCCTTGGATAAGGGAATAAAAGGCGCAAAAAAACAGTTTTGGGGGAGAACGTTATAGTGTATTGGAGAAATACTGTCGAAGGCGACCCAGCCAACTCAATGACGTGGCTCGTGTTCAACCGCTTTCACTGCTTCTTAATATTAACATATACTGAGAATGCCTTAGAAAAAGCGGACTAGTTCTTGGTTAGTTTCAAAGATTTCACAACCAGCTCCTGCAATCTGGGAATCAGCTCTTTCTTCTCGAATGAAAGTTCGGGAGCTGTCCAGAGTGGGCGGCCATCGTGGTCTATTAGTCGATTCCTGACAGCTGAAGCAAAAGGGGGCATATGACAGTCGACGATTATATCGCAAATCTCAAATCACCGCAGCGTGAGATTGCAGAGGAACTACGTCGCTTAGTCAAAGAGGCAGCACCGGGTGTGACGGAGAGTATAAAATGGCGCATGCCTGTATTTGAGCAAGACGGGTTAGTCTGCTATATCGACAGCACAAAAGAGCACGTCAGATTCGGGTTTTATCGAGGTGCGGAACTTCCAGACCCCGATGGCATTTTGGAAGGAACGAGCAAGGTGGGGAGACATATCAGGATGCGAGACCTTAGTGATATTCGAAAGAGCTCATTAATAAATCTAGTTACAGCGGCTGTACGACTCAATCGCAGCCGGAGCCAGAGGCAGAAAGGTTAGAGGGTGCACTCAGGCAGAAAAGGCAATGACACAGGGCCGCCGAGATAGGGTAGGTCTAACGCCCAGCTCTAGTCGTCTTGGCAGCAACCTCGGGGTGAGTTTTGCCTACCGGACAGCTAGCCAGGCACGTCCAGCAATAGTAGTAGTTTCCCGTCTCCAAAGCCTGCCACAATTCGCGGGTTCGGTATGTATGGATTACCTCTTTGGCGCTCGATTTATCCTTGGCCGTAGCCACGTCCACCAGAAGCTGAGCAAAAGCACGTAGCCCGTAGGACAAGGCGTGTTCTCGGCAGCGCTTTTTGTCTATTATCTGACCTTCTCCCAGCAATGCACCCACTGGACAGGACTCTACGCATAGCTCACAATTGTCGCACGGTGAGAAGTCCAGCTTTTCATCGGGCTTAAGCTCAGCGGTGGTGATAAGCCCACCGAGACGGAAGCGCGGGCCGAAACGGCGGTTCACGGCAAGCCCGCTCTTTCCCCGACTGGCCAGTCCACTTTCGCCAGCAGCCTTTCTCCAATCGATGGCTCCCGCCATCCCCACCTTGTCATCACTCATATCCAAGGGGATACCCGCTGGCACCGCTACAGCTCGATAGCCCTCCGCCTCCAGATAGCGCGCTAGCTGATGGCTAATGCGAGCCACCTCGCTATAGCTGAAATGGGTATCATACTGTTTCAGACAAATGTCGGAGGAAGCTAGGGCCGTAGCCGATTGAGGAAACATCGT
>JBHIBU010000139.1:0-3680 GCA_046759245.1 Dehalococcoidia bacterium
CTCCATGGGCGTACCCACAAGCTGTATTGTAACATCCCATCTGCGTCTGTCAACAGGGGAGCTTGAACCTCTTCTTTTTAACCCAGGATGTCCATAATCTGTCAAGGTGGCAGCTTGACCAAGGTTTAGAAATTCTCAATAAAACCAACGCTTTTTAAAGCGGTTAGCTCTCCAGGGTATGCTTGCATTTGGGGGAAGTGTAGAATATAATAAGGAATAACCGAAGCAATCGCGGGCATCAGAAAGGAGGAGAGAAATGGGTTTTCCGTTTCCGATGCCAGGTCAACTCCCAATTCAGTTGCCATGGGAGCAAGAAACGGTCCCATCGTCCCCGGAGAAAACCCCAGAGCCATCGGCGCCGCTGGAACCTGATCCCAAGGAAGAATAATCGAAGGGATAGTGAAGGAGCACGAATAAGGTATGGGGGAAGATTCTTTCGCCCCTCCGCACGGGGGAAGGCTAATCGCAAGGATACTGAAGGAGCACGGGATAAAGTATGTCTTTGGCATTCCCGGTGGCCACGTATGGGCTCTGGATACTGGATTTTATGAGCATGGCATAAGGCAAATTCATATGCGCCACCAACAGGCTGGAGGTTATGCTGCAGACGCTTATGCCCGATGCACCCTCGCACCGGGGATATGCTACGGAACCGCAGGAACAGGGGTGACAGATTCGGTTAGCAGCATAAATCAAGCGTGGCGGGCACGTAGCCCGGTTATTGGGCTCTTCGGAATGCACTGTTGGGATGCTAGTGGAATGGGGGTTCTCCAGGAGGCTTATCCCAGTAAAGTGTACGAAACGATGACTAAATGGAGTGTGGATATTGACAACTGGCGCACGATTTCTTTATATTTGCGCTGGGCTCTTAGGGATTGCATGGTCTATCCCCCAGGGCCCATAGTCTTAGGCATCACAATAAGGGCCCTTACCAAAGCCCAGGATGAGAAAGGTTCAATAGGTGATGTGCCCCAGAAAGCCATAGCATACTTCTCTCCAACCCAAGCCGATCCCGCCGCCGTGGAGAGGGCGGTGGCAATGCTTCTTGAGGCGGAAAGGCCGGTGATCGTAGCTGGTGAGGGTATTCATTGGGCTGATGCCGCCGCTGAGTTGCTGGAGTTTGTGGAACTGCTTCATATCCCGGTCCATACCAGGAGGATAGCGCGGGGGGCTGTCCCTGAGGACCACCCCCTTACATTTAGTGCAGGGTATAGAGGAGATTTCTGGAAGGAAGCCGATGTTGTTATGATAATAGGACTTCGGCTAGGATGGTTTGAGGGGTATGGGTTACCCCCTGCTTGGCCTGCCCGAGCGAAGAGGATTGTTATTCATGAACCGGCTACCGATGGTTGGTCTCCTGTGCCCACCGAGGAATTTATTGTTGGCAACCCTAAATCGGTGTTAAGGCAGATGATAGATTGCGCCGAGAATACTATGAAGGAGCCACCGAGGAGAAGCGCCTGGCTAGAAAATCTTGCCCTTTGCCGCGACGCTTTTGAACGGGGATTGGCCCAAGATGAGGCGGAGTACGAGAACCATAATCCGATCCATCCTTGGCTCCTTGCCCGAGAGATCGCCGAGTTTCTCGATCCCAGCGATACCATTATCCTTGACTCCTTCATTGGAAGCTCCTACCTTGCAGACAAAGTTAAAGCAAGGTTCCCGGGGCAGATATTGGACTCAGGGGAGGCAGGTGGTTTTGGTCAGGGTATTGGGATGGGCATTGGTGCTCAATTGGCTAGACCGGGGAAGCAGGTCTTTGTCCTGATGGGCGATGCCGGCATGGGGGTTGGAGGCGGCGATGTGGAGACCGCATTAAGATACAATCTCCCCATAGTCTATTTGGTATGTAACACCAGTAGCTGGTTTGGGGGCGTTGACCAGTGGTTTGAGGGGCAGGTGGATTCATGGAGAATGCTCCCCGATATCCGTTACGACAGGATGTACGAGGCTTTAGGCTGTCACGGGGAGCATGTTACCGAGGCCAAGGAGATTCGTGCCGCCCTTTACCGAGCCTTTGACTCGGGAAAGACCGCAGTGATCAATGTGGTTGTTGACCGCAGGGTCATGCACCCCTGGTTTGAGTCTGCAGAATATAGAACAAAGGTTATCGCCCGTCAGCTAGACCTGAGCAAGGTGCCACAGCCCTTAAGGTCTTACCTCTTAAACGGTCGCACCCCTGAGGTAGAAGAAGAGCTAAGGAAGATAGGATTGCCTCATTCCACCCGAAGGAAGAGGGTGTTAATTTAATCGGCAAGGAGGTCTAAAGATTGATCGAAGGATTAAGGGAAACCATCTTGGATTGTGTAAGGAAGGGTGTAGACCCGCTTTCAGCCATCATTGGGCAGGAAGACACAAAGGAAAAGATACTCGCTACCCTATTAGCCGGTCATCACATACTGATCGAAGGCCCGCCTGGTATAGGGAAGACCACCCTTGCCAAGCATATAGCTTCATCCCTACCACCTGTGAAGGCAGTAAAAGATTGCCCCTACCATTGTGAGCCTCGAGCGCCTGTGTGCCCTATTTGTAGGCTAGGGGTTAGCAGCGGAGAGAAGCTGAAGACGATCCAGATCGCGGGACAGCGCAGGTTTGTGCGCTTACAGGGCTCTCCCGACCTCACCGCTGAAGACCTTTTGGGGGATATCGACCCAACCCAGGCCTTTAAGTATGGTCCTCAGGATTACAGGGCTTTTACCCCAGGGAAACTGCTTAAGGGAAATAGGGGTGTGGTATTCTTTGATGAGCTTAATCGGGTGCCGGAGAGACTACAAAACTCCCTGCTTCAGGTTCTTGAGGAGGGCATCGCTACCATCGGTCCTTATGATGTGGACTATCCGGCAGATTTCATAATGATCGCTACCATGAATCCCAAAGAGCATGCCGGGGTGGAAGAGCTCTCAGACGTGCTGATGGATAGATTCGAAGTGGTCAAAATGGGTTATCCTGAGACACCGGAGAGGGAGAAGGAGATCTTGCTCCGCTACGGGCAGAAGATGGACCAGGTTGAAGTACCGGAAGAGGTCCTGCACCTGATAGTCGCTTTGGTGAGAGCTACCCGGGACGAGTCGTGGGCCAAGGAACTGGACCAAGGGGCAAGCGTGAGGGCAAGCCTCGCTTTATATGAGAAAGTGCAGGCTATGGCCTTACTTGCCGGTCGCTCTGAGGCAACTGTGCGGGATATCGGGGAAATGGCAGCTTCCTCCTTGGGCGCTAGGATCAAACCATCCCCTGAATCTAAATTCTATGATAACCCCCTTGACTTGATTGACCAAATTGTGTATACTGTATTAAAAGGAGCTGTCTAGCCATGTACAGAGGTCTTACCATTGCAGTTTCCGGCAAGGGTGGGGTGGGGAAGACGGGCTTAGCAGCGCTCCTCATCAGGCGCTTGGCGAAGAGTGGCAGCTTATTGGCAATAGATGCTGATGCTGATTCTAACCTTCCTCATGCTCTAGGTGTGAGGGTAGGGAAAACGGTGGGAGAGTTGCGGGAGGGTATTCTGAACGTGCCTGCCCGCAACCCCATAGCTAGTGATAAGGGGGGAGCCCTGAGGGACGCATTGTTTGCCGCTGTCGAGGAAACTGAAAATTTCGACATTGTGGTGATGGGTCGCCCCGAAGGCGAGGGTTGTTATTGCCCCGTCAACGAGATCATTCGCGACGTAATAGATACCACAG
>JBHIBU010000140.1:0-3659 GCA_046759245.1 Dehalococcoidia bacterium
TGGATTTACCCACCATAGGGTGCGCCAAGTCCATCCTTTGCGGCAGGCATGGCGAGTTAGGGGAGGAGCCGGGCTCTTACGCCTCCCTCTTCGATGACAGCGAGGTTATCGGTGCCGCGCTGAGGACCAAGCGAGGAACTACGCCGGTCTATGTTTCCATCGGGCACAAGGTTGATCTTGAGGTAGCGCTGCACTGGGTGATGGCCTGCTGCCGTGGCTATCGCCTCCCCGAGCCGACCCGCCTCGCCCACCTCGCCGCGGCGGGACAGGCGACTACTTTTGCGAAGGTGGAGGAGCAGGGAATGCTGCCCCTTTAGAGGAGCGAAAAGATGCAGGAGCATAAGAAAAGGCTTGAGGAGCTAAAAGATCGCATCTCTAATATCCTGGTGCGTCTTTGACATCGCCCAGAAGGAAAGGGAGATCGCCAAATTGGAGGAGGAGTCATCCGCACCCGATTTCTGGCAGGAGCAGGAGAGGGCGCAGGGCATTATGCGCCATCTGGCGGAGCTAAAGGGGGAGGTGGAAAGGTGGCGCACCTTTGAGAGAAGGGTTGGTGAGCTGGTGGAGCTTGTCGATCTGGCTGTTGAGGAGAAGGAGCCCTCTTGGGAGGGGGAGATTCGCCTCGAGGTGGAGAGGGCTTCCTCTCGGCTTGAGGAGCTGGAGTTCGAGTTAGCTTTCAGTGGCGAGTATGAGGGAAGAAACGCCATCCTCGCCATTCACGCCGGCGCCGGAGGCACCGAGGCCCAGGACTGGGCCCAGATGCTCCTCAGGATGTATCTTCGCTGGGCGGAGCGCCATGGCTATCAAGCAGGGGTGCTCGAGACCTCCCTTGGGGAGGAGGCGGGGATAAAGAGCGCCCTCATCGAGGTCCTCGGCGATTATGCCTACGGTTACCTGAAGTCGGAGCGAGGGGTGCACCGTCTGGTTCGCCTTTCCCCCTTCGATGCCTCCCATGCTCGCCACACCTCCTTCGCCCTGGTGGAGGTGATGCCTGAGGCGGAGAGGGATGTGGAGCTAAGGATAGAGCCCGATGAGCTGAGGATCGATTTCTTTAGAGCCAGCGGACCCGGGGGTCAGCATATGCAGAAGACCAGCACCGCAGTTCGGGTAACCCATCTCCCCACGGGGCTGGTTGCTACCTGTCAGAAGGAGCGCTCCCAGTTTCAGAATAAGGAGACGGCGCTGAAGATACTCCGCTCTCGCCTCCTTGAGCTTGAGCTGGTGAAAAAGGCGGAGGAGCAGGCAAGGCTCAAGGGGGAGCATGTGGCCGCAGGTTGGGGTAACCAGATCCGAAGCTATGTCCTTCACCCCTATAGGATGGTGAAGGACCATCGCACGGGCTATGAAACCAGCGATCCCGGTGCGGTGCTCGATGGGGATTTGGACGAGCTTATCAAGGCATACCTGAAGTCTACCCTTGGTGAAGGTGTAAGATGAAGAGGCTTTGCCTTCTACTCATGGTGGCTTTCGCTCTTCTTATTGCCTTTCCCGGCATCGGCGTTGCTCAGGATGAGATCACTGTCATATCCAGCGATGCTGATCCTGACTTTCCTTACCGTATCACCTTCAACCTGGAGGCGGAGAGTACCACTGAGATCACCGACATCGATCTTGCCTACAGGTTAGAGAGGCTGAGCCTGGCCCCGATTAGCTACCGAGTTGATGCCGATTTCACGCCAGGTCCGAGGGTGAACGCAAGCTGGACCTGGAACATGCTGGAGACAGGGGGGCTTCCTCCCGGGGTGGAGGTGGAGTACTGGTGGCTGATTGAGGATGCCACGGGGCAGAAAATTGAGTCTTCGCCAGCCACCGTCAAATTCGATGACCTCAGTTATGACTGGAGCAGCCTCACCAGCGATCAGGTGACCCTTTATTGGTATGAAGGCGACCACTCCTTTGCTGAGGAGCTAATCGATGCCGCCGATGAGGCGCTGGAGCGCCTAGCCAGCGATACCGGGGTCTCCCTGGAGCAACCAGCCAGGTTCTACATCTATGCCAGCTTTGAGGAGCTGCGCGGCGCCTTGGTATATCCTTACGAGTGGACCGGCGGTTTGACCTTCACCGATTACGGGATCATCGCCATTGGAATCTCTCCTGATAACTTAACCTGGGGCAAAAGAACGGTAGCCCATGAACTGGCTCACCTGGTAATTCAGGAGGCCACCTTCGGCCCTTACGGCGATCTCCCAACATGGCTCAATGAAGGATTGGCAACCTACGCTGAGGGTGAGTTGGAATCAGACTTTCAGTTCCAACTCAATAAGGCCGTCTCCGAGGACGAGCTTATCTCGGTGAGAAGCCTCTCCAGTAGCTTCCCCGCCGATCCTGTTCAGGCTAGGCTCTCCTATGCCCAAAGCTACAGCTTGGTGCGGTTTCTTCTTGATAACTATGGTAAGGATAAGCTATTAGAGCTGCTGGATGTCTTTAAGGAGGGGAGCGGCTACGATGATGCCCTCCTTCAGGTTTATGGCTTCGATATGGATGGTCTCAATGCCCTATGGCGGGCCAGTCTCGGTCTTGAGCCCCAGCCAACGCCAACGCCCACGGTACCCCTTGTGGATCTCTCTGGTCTCTTCTCATTACTCCCTACTATCCTCATTGTAGGTCTAGTGTTTGCGGCGCTGTTCATCTATCTAACCCTCCACTTGCTGCGCCGCAGGTAATAGAGAGGCCCTCAGCCTGGCTTGTCCGGTGGCCCTGGCTACCCCTTCCTCGTCCGCCGCCAGACATAGAACAGGCGTTGCGCCGCCGTCAGGTTGGTGAGCACCGCCAGTATCCAGAGGATGATGGTAACCTGGTTTATGATGAGCCCGAAAGCGAGGAGGCTAATTCTCACCGTTCTCCTCATTATCCCCACATGGCAATCCAGCCCCAATCCCTCCGCCCTCGCCCTTACATAGCTAACGAGCATCGATCCTACTATGGTGGCAAAGAGGAGTATTACCTCCAGCGTGTGCTGCTGCCAGGCATAGAACCATAAGAGCCCAAAGAGCAGCACTGCCTCAGAGTAGCGATCCATAGTGGAATCGAGGAGGGAGCCGAATCTGGTGCCCGTCGCGGTGACCCTTGCCAGCGCCCCGTCAAGGAGGTCGAAGGCGCCCACAATAAGCACAAGAAAGCCGCCGAGAAGAAAGCGACCCGTGGAAAGTACCCAAGCGACGCCAACATTCAGCAGGAAGCCCAACAGGGTTAGGGCGTTGGGTGTGATCCCCGTTTTGGCGATCACCCGAGCCACAGGCTCGGTAAGGCGGTGTGCCTGATCGCTAATATAAGAGGGTCGCCACATCACTCCCCCAGATGCGTCAAACCCCCGGCAGTCCTTGGCCAGGGGCGATTTTAGGTCCATGTTGCCCTGTCAAGGGCTATCGTTGAGATCCGTCGAGCAAGCTATTGTAGTAGTCGATCACCCTTCGGGCGATGTTCTGCCAACTGTATTCCTCCACGTTGAGCCTTCCCCTAGCGCCCATCTCCTGGCGCAGGGCTTTGTCGCTGAGCAGGTGCATAAGAGCAGTGGCCAGAGCCTGCTCATCCTGGGGAGGCACCAGCAGCCCCTCAATGCCGTGGTTCATCACGCTGGTATAGCCCGCAATATGTGAAGCGACGATGGGCTTTGCTGCGGCCATGGCCTCAAGCAAAACAATGCCAAAGCTCTCCTCCCC
>JBHIBU010000141.1:0-3628 GCA_046759245.1 Dehalococcoidia bacterium
TCCCTGCAATCGCAGATTCGGCAGGCTGAATACCGGGTTGAAGTGGAGACCGATATCAGGCTCGAGGAGGTGGAATCGGCGCTTCTTTCCTTCCTCGGGAAGGAACACTTGCCTTGGCAGCATCGGAGGGATAATGAGGTGCGCCACTATGACCTTCGTTCCCTGGTGGATCGCCTCTGGCTCCTTGGCTGGCAGGAGTCGCTATCCACTTTGGGGATGCGACTGCGCACCGACAACAGCGCTACGGGGAGGCCGGAGCAGGTGACCGCTGCCCTTGGCTTGCCCAAGCGCCCCAGGTCCATCCACCGCACTAGATTGATCCTGGCAGGTAGGTAGAATGGAGCAATCCCTCGATGTGGAAAGGCAGGAGAAGGCTCGAGATTACGCCAGGATCAGGCGCCGCCTCTTTTTTTTCGACCTCGTTCTCGGTTTCTTTTTCCTGCTGGTCCTGTTGCTCACTCCCCTCTCCCTTGGCCTGCGCAACCTCTTAGATTTTCCACAGCCGTTGCGGGTTGCCCTATACTCCGCCACCCTGATGCTCTGTTTGGGGATCGTTTCCGCTCCCCTCAGTTTCTACCGGGGATTCGTGCTGCCCCGTCGCTTCGGTCTTTCCCTCCAGAGCCTGAGGGGCTGGCTCATCGATGGCATCAAGGCGAGAGTTTTGGGCTTTCTCCTCGGAATCGGGGCCATGGTGCTTCTTTACTGGCTTCTGGGGAGCTTCCCCGACCTGTGGTGGCTCCTCGCCGCCCTTTTCCTCCTTTTGTTCACCGTATTGATGACCAATCTGGCCCCGAAGATCATCGTGCCCCTTTTCTATAGACTGGAGCCCCTCGCCGACGCCAACCTGAGGCAGAGGCTGGTTCGCCTTGGGGAAAGGGCCCAGACGAGGGTCGGGGGGGTTTTCACCATAAATCTAAGCAGCAAAGCGACCACCGGCAATGCAGCGCTCATGGGGCTGGGGAACACCAGGCGCATCGTCCTTGGCGATACCATCCTCCAGGGATACTCTGCCGAGGAGATCGAGGTGATCATGGCCCATGAGCTGGGGCACCATGTTCATAGCGATGTCGCCAGGCTGATCGCTTTTCAGTCGGCGATCGCCCTCGCTGGACTTTACCTGGCTCACCTTGTGCTCAAGGCCAGTGTCCTGGGGCTCGGCTTCAGCGGCATTGCCGATGTCGCTGCCTTTCCCTTGCTTGCCCTGGTGCTGGCTGGCTTCGCTCTGGCGATGACGCCACTGAGCACTGCCTACAGTCGCCTCCTCGAGGGGTCTGCCGACGAATATGCCCTGGCGTTGACCGATAATCCCCAGGGGTTCAGGGCGGTGATGACCAAACTTTGTGACCAGAACCTATCTGAGGCGGAGCCCAGTCGCTGGGTGGAGCTGTTTTTCTATGACCATCCCCCCTACTTTAGGAGGGTGGATCGAGCGCGGCGTTACCAGGCACGCCGCCGGGAAGGGGCAGAATGAGACTTATTTTGGTGAGACATGGTGAAACCCAGTGGAACAGGGAGAGCCGCGTTTTGGGGCATACCGAGATCGAGCTAAATGAGGAGGGCAGGAAACAGGCGGAGAGTGTCGCCCTGGCGCTTAAGGAGGAAAAGGTGGCTGCCATCCGCTCTAGCCCTCTAAGGCGCGCCCAGGAGACGGCTGAAGCCATCGCTCGGTTTCATCAGGTGGGGGTGGAGGCCGATGACGCTTTCAAGGAGATGGACGCCGGGGAGCTGGATGGGCTGACCTATGAGGAGATGAGGGAGCGCTATGGCGATTTTCTGCGGGAATGGATAGGGGACGCCTCTGCCTTAAGGATGCCCGGTGGCGAATCCTTGGCTGAGGTTCAGCAGAGGGCCTGGCAAGGTGTGGAGGGGATAATCGATAGGCACTCCGAGGGTGTGGTCATCGTGGTCAGCCATAATTTCGCTATCCTGTGCATTATTTGTAGGGCCTTGGGGCTCGATCTTTCCCAGTTTAGAAGGCTAAGGCTAAATGTGGCCTCGATAAGCACCCTTAACTTCGGGGGGCGAGGCATACAGCTTGAACTCTTTAATGATACCTGCCATCTGGAAGCTAGGGGTTGATCGATGGAGGACCTGAGGCGGCGAATCTTGAGATCGATTCAAAGAGAGGCTCTGATCGAGGGAGAAACCCTTCTCGTTGGCGTCTCCGGTGGTCCAGACTCGGTCTGCCTGCTGCACATTCTTTGCCAGCTTAAGCAGACCCTGGGCCTGGTCATCCATGTCGTCCACCTCAACCACATGCTGAGGGGAGCCGCTTCTGATGCCGATGCTCGCTATGTCTCCCAGCTAGCGCAGCGCCTGGGCCTGGCGGCGACTGTGGAGGAGCGCGATGTGCTGGCCTATCAAAGGGAGCAGCGGCTCTCCCTGGAGGAGGCGGCGAGACGAGTGCGCTACGATTTCTTCGCCGGGGTGGCAACATCCCTGGGGGCAAGGCGCATCGCCCTGGGGCACACCGCAGATGACCAGGTGGAGACCATCCTCATGCATCTGGTGCGGGGCAGCGGCCTTGCCGGGTTAAGGGGCATGCAGGCTATCACCCTCTGGAGATCCGGCCAAAGCGGCGCTTCAGTATCGGTGCTGAGACCGCTTCTTGAGGTCACCAGGGAGGAGACCGAGGAATACTGTAGGGCCTATGATCTTGAGCCCCGAACCGACTTTTCCAACTATGCCCTCGATCATACCAGGAATCGGTTTCGCTATGAGCTGATACCCCTCCTCCAAAGCTATAATCGCAATATCGGCGCTGCCCTGATCCGTACCGCTCGCGCTGCCGCCGATGACCTCTCCTTCCTTGAGGAGCAGCTCTGCCTGGTATGGGATGGGGTGGTAAGGGAGCAGCCCAATGGGCTCCTTCTCGATACCAAGGCGGCGGCCTCCCTCCATCCAGCGCTAAGGCGACACCTTCTGCGCCGGGTTTTGCAGGAGCTACTGGGAGACCTCGCCGCTATCGAATCCAGCCACATCGAAAAGATGATGGAGGCCCTTTCCAAGCCTGCGGGCAGAAGGCTTTCTTTGCCCCAAGGGCTGGTCTTTCATGTAGGCTACGACACATGCCTGGTGACAAAGGGGGCTTTTGATACCTGTCCCTTTCCCCCCTTGGAGGGGGAGAAGGGGATCGACCTTCCTGGTGAGACCATCCTCCCCGGCTGGCGGGTGAAGGCTAGCATCGCCCCATATCTAGGGGGAAAGGCAGATGCCGCTGGCTTTAGGGCCTATCTCGACCTCGATGAGGCGGGAACCAATCTGCTGCTGCGGGGGCGGAGGGCTGGCGATCGCTTTCAGCCCCTGGGCATGGAGCAGCCGAAGAAGCTTCAGGATTTCATGGTGGATGCCAAGATACCCAGGGCGTGGCGGGATTGCGTGCCTCTGGTCTGCTCCCCTGAGGGCATTCTCTGGGTGGTGGGCTGGCGCATCGGGGAGCGGGCCAGGGTAAGGGATAGCACCAAGCAGTTGCTCTCTCTAGAGTTCGAGAGGGTCTAATCCCCTTCTGGCTCCCCGGGTCACCTAATAGATAGAACCTTTAAGCTAGTTTTTGGCTTTTAGTCGCTGGTGGTGCCGCTCCACACCCATGGAGCGACTGATCGACTCGATGCGAACTAGCCTTCCTGTT
>JBHIBU010000142.1:0-3614 GCA_046759245.1 Dehalococcoidia bacterium
ACCCAGATTGAGGTTTTGACCACAGGAGGGGCATAGCCCGGCGCACCCCTCTCGGCAGAGGGGCTTCATGGGCAGGGCCAAAAGCGAATATTGGCGCATCGCCTCGGTTAAGTCGATCTCCCGATTCTCATCGATGGTGAAGGCACCCTCTTCCCCCCAAAAAGGCGAAGCATCAGTTGAGGGATCCACAGCAAGGAGATACTCTTCCTTTATCTCCAGGGTCAACGATTGGTCGAAGCTACCGAGGCAACGGCTGCACAAAGCCTTAATCGTGGTGTTCAGGATGCCATTAACAAAGATGCCTCGATCGGTACGGAGCAAACTCACCTCTCCATAGATTGAGCAATCCGACCCAGTTTCGCTGACCGGGTAATGCCTTATCGATCCTATAGGCTCCTTAAGCTGCTGTGATACATCGATTACCATAAATAATACCACTTCGATGGCATGATGACTTATTATAGGAATAGCCTTGCCAGACTGTCAAGTGCCATCTTTTGCCAAGTGAGAAAAAATCGCTGTTGCAAGCCGACTTAAGGTATGCTAACATATTCAACTGTGCCTTTGCAATATATAAAGGAGAGGTGAGATGCCCAAGATCTATTTTATCGATGTCACCAATCGGGATGCGGTTCAAGCATCGCGAATCATCATGGCGAAGCTACAAAAGACTATGGTCAATTTTTATCTCACTGAGATGGGCATCCATCAATCGGAATTCACTTTCCCCTACGTAAAACACGAGCGAAATTATATTCAAGCGAATCTGGAGCTGAAGGAGATGGGTGCTCTGGGCTCTTTGGTGCTGGAGGGCTGGTGCCGTGCCATCGTTGCCGATGTAGCGGAGTCCCTGACCACCGGGGTGCGAGACCTCAATATCTCCATCTCCACCTCAGATCAGATGATCCTCCACAAGTTCCGCGGCAAGCTAAGCAAGGAGAGGGTGATTGAGGAGATGGTGGAGGCGGCAAGCTATGCCCGAAAGGGAGGGGTGAGGACCCTGGGGGTGAACGCCGAGGATGCCTCACGCACCGAGATTGGCTACCTCATCGAGTTTGCCCAGGCAGCTAAAGAGGCGGGAGCCGACCGGATAAGGTATTGTGACACCCTGGGCTACGACACCCCGATGAGCATCTACCAGCGGGTAAAAACCCTGGCGCAAAAGGTAAGGATTCCCGTGGAGCTCCATTGCCACAATGACCTCGGCATGGCTGTGGCCAACTCCATTGCCGGTGCCCAGGGGGCTATCGATGGCGGCGTTGATGCCTATATCAATACCTCGGTGAACGGGGTTGGCGAGCGAGCGGGGCAAGCCGACCTCTTAAGCTGCATTCTGGCCCTGAGATTTGCCCGGGAGATGGAATCCTATGACATCGGCGACCCCATCGACCTCCAGGTGGCCAATAGGCTGACAAAATATGTCTCTTACGCCTTTGGTATTCCCATCCCCATCAACCAACCGGGGGTAGGGGCAAACATCTTCGCCCATGAGGCGGGGATTCACGCCGATGGTGCCCTCAAGGATCGAAGGAACTATGAGCTCTTCGATTACGAGAACCTCGGTCTTGAGGAAGAGGAGCGCGTGGTCACCGGTCGGGTGATCACCACCGGCGAGTTTGGCGGCCTTGCCGGTTTCAGGCACGTATATAATACCCTGGGCATCACCTTCGCCGATGATGAGGAGGCGCAACGCATCCTGGAGCTGGTGCAGCTCGCCAATGCCCACACCCAGAAGCCTCTCACCACCGATGAGCTTCGCTTTATCGCTACCTATCCTGAGCAAGCAAGGAAGATACTTACCTTAACCCCTTAGAAGGCGTGAAGAAGGAGGCGAGATGCAGTACGAAAACATCATCTATGAGAAGCGCGACCAGGTAGCCACCATCACCCTCAATCGACCCCAGAGTCTGAACGCCTTGGACCCGGCTATGGGGCAGGAGCTGGTCGATTGCCTCATCCGGTGCAGCGAGGATGCCGATTGCAGGGCGCTTATTTTAACTGGGGCGGGAAGGGCTTTTTGCGCCGGGGGAGATGTGAAGGATATGCGCGCCTCGATGGAGGATTCGCCTCAGCTCTTGCTGAAGAGGCTCACCATCCAGTTTCACACCATCGTTTCCGACATCCGCCGGATGAATAAGCCAGTGATCGCCGCTGTCAAGGGCGTTGCCTCCGGCGCTGGCTTCCCTCTGGCACTTGCCTGCGACCTCGTCATCGCCGCCGAGGGCACGAGGTTCAACGCCGCCTATGTCTTGATCGGCCTCTCCCCTGATGGCGGTCTGACCTATTTCTTGCCCCGGCTGGTGGGGCTACAGAGGGCAAGCCAGCTCTTCTTCAGCGGCGACGTGGTTGACGCCGAGAGGGGCTTGGAGATGGGCTTCGTCAACCAGGTGGTTAAGGAGGAGGAGCTGATGGAGGTAGCCTACGCTCTGGCATCGAGATTGGCTTCAGCCCCTACCTTGGCCATCGCTGAAGCCAAGCAGCTGATAAACTGCAGCCTATCAGAAAGCCTGGAAAGCCAACTGGAGAACGAGCGTCAGGCCATAGCCCGCTCCGCAGGCACCGAGGACTTCAAGGAAGGCATCAGCGCCTTCTTCGAGAAACGCAAGGCGAGTTTCAAGGGTTGTTAGCTAGCCAGGGAGTTCAAGGGGATCCGCATCTTCCGGGTTTGAGGGCTATTCCTCCATCGATAGAGAAGCGACCCCGGGCCAGAGCAGGCTGTACTTTCCGATAAGCGGCAGTGGCCGCTTTTGTTTCCTTGAGCTCAAATCGGTGACCATTGTTCGCCAAGGAAGGGCTGTTTTCCCAGATGCCCCCACCCTGAGGGGAGGAGGCACCTCCCAGAGGCCGAGGAGAAGGGGGTATCCAGCGATGCCTATCGCTTTAGAGTGAGCCCAGGGGAGATCACCCCGGCCCAGGAGATACCTGTTTTGCTTTAATGTCGAGGTGCCAGATTGGGTGAAAAAGCTATGGGCCACCTGCTGCTGGAGGTCTACCATCGGCTTCTCGCCCGCTATGGCCCACAGCACTGGTGGCCGGCAGAGGACCCCTTTGAGGTGATTGTGGGCGCCATCCTTACCCAATCGGCGGCATGGATCAATGTGGAGCGGGCTATCTCCAACCTTAAGGCGGCGAAGGCGCTTACCCCCGCTGCGCTTCGCGATCTCCCCTTAGATAGGCTCGCCCACCTTGTTCGCCCCTCTGGCTACTATAACGCTAAGGCGATGAAGATTAAGGCCTTTGTGGAGCGATTGAGGCGCTATGGCGATCTGGAACGGCTTTTTGCCCTTGATACCCAATCCCTGCGCCAGGAACTCCTTTCCATTCACGGGGTTGGGGAAGAGACTGCGGACTCCATAATCCTCTATGCGGCGAGGAAGCCCGTCTTCGTCATCGATGCCTACACCCGGCGCATCCTCCACCGCCTCGGTATCGCCCCGATATATCGGGGCGATAACTACCGTGCTCTCCAGGCGCTTTTCACCGAGAATCTCCCCCAAGAGGAGGGGCTCTATAATGAATATCACGCCCTCCTCGTCCGCCATGGTAAGGAGGTTTGCCGAAAGGTACCCCTGTGTTCCCCCTGCTGCCTGAGGGACCTCTGTCCTTATTAGTCA
>JBHIBU010000143.1:0-3537 GCA_046759245.1 Dehalococcoidia bacterium
CATGAATCTATCCCGTCTCGCCTCGGGAAGCTCGGGGAGGCGCGACCTCAGCTCCTCCAACCACTGGCGGCCGAAGGCCATGGGGGGCAAATCGGGCTCGGGGAAATACCGATAGTCATGGGCATACTCTTTGCTCCGCTGCGAGAGCGTGATCCCTTTCTCTTCAAGCCAGCCCCTGGTCTCCTGAAAGAGGCGTCCCCCCTCCTCGATCACTCTCCTCTGCCGCCCCTCTTCGTATTCAAGGGCGCGGTAAACTGCCTTGAAGCTATTCATGTTCTTGACCTCAACCTTGACCGCTGAGTCGGTGCTGCCGAGGGGGCGAATACTTATGTTAGCATCGCACCTGAAGCTGCCCTCCTCCATATTCCCGCTGGAGACCCCGAGGAATTGAAGGATGGTGCGCAGCTTCATCAGATATTGGCGTGCCTCTTCCGGGGAGTGCAAATGGGGCTCGCTTACCACCTCCAAAAGAGGGACCCCGGCGCGATTAACATCGACCAGACTGTAAGTTTCGCCCCCAGGGGTGGTGCGATGGAGCAGCTTTGCCGTGTCCTCCTCAAGATGAACGCGAATGATCCCGATCCTCCTTTTGCGACCTTCGATCTCGATCTCTAACCAGCCGTTGACGGCGAGGGGGGCATCGTATTGGGAGATTTGATAGCCTTTCATCAGGTCGGGGTAGGGGTAATTCTTTCGATCGAACTTGGTATATTCGGGGATGGCACAGTTCAACGCCAGCGCTGTCATCACGGCATATTCTATCGCCTGCTGGTTGATGACAGGGAGAACGCCGGGCATACCGAGGCAAACAGGGCATACGTGGGTGTTGGGGGCAGCGTCTATATAGTCCGCGCTACAGGGGCAGAACATCTTGCTCCTGGTCAGTAGCTGAGCATGGACCTCTAATCCGATGATCGTTTCGTAGGTCATCTCTTTGCTAGTATAACAGCGTTTTCAACCTGCAACAAGGGGTTCTTTCGAACTAGGGAGAGGATTTTTGGCGCTGAAAGTTCAGGTTAAAAAACCGTTGACAATTTTGGAGGAGAGGGGATATAATGAAAAAGAACATATGTTCCATAAGGAGCGGGAGAATGGTGGAAAAGAGCGAAAAGACTTTCAGGGCGAGCAGGTATCTGACCAAGCTGGAGGGAAAGGATTATCTTGAGGTCAAATGGAGGCTTTTGTGGCTGCGCACCGAGCATCCCGATGCGGTGATCGCCACCGAGCTTGTGAAGCATGAGGTGGGCATGGCCCTTTTCAAGGCGAGGATCACCCTCCCCGATGGAGGGGAGGCCACCGGATGGGGAAGCGAGACGATCAATGACTTTGGGGATTACATAGAGAAGGCGGAGACAAAGGCGCTGGGCAGGGCCTGTGCCGCACTGGGCTATGGCACCCAGTTTTGTGAAGACTTCGACTTCCATGAGAAGCCTGTGGATGCCGCGGTGAAGGGGAGAGGCTCGGCTCGCTCTGTAGCAACGGAGGCGCAGTTAAAGGCGATCTATATCATCGCCCAGGAGGAGCGTGGCTTAAGCGAGGAGCAGGTGAATCGGCATGCCGAGAAAGTCTACGGCAGGCTTCCCAGCGAGCTCACCAAGCAGGAAGCCTCTAAGCTCATCGATAGGCTCAAGGGGAAAGCAAGGATCGACTAGAGGGGAGGCTTCCCAGATCCTGAGCACCATCTTCTCCGGTTCGCTCACCGCGATCACCTCTTTTTAAAAAAGCTATTCTTCGTTCCACGCCTCCTCCCCGACGAGGGGGACAAAGCGGCAGGGGGTCAAAGTTTTAACAGTGAACCCCTCCTTTTGCTTGATCACCTGGAGCAGGTCCTGCTCCCAGCGAGAGCCCACGGGGATCACGAGGCGACCACCCACAGAGAGCTGACCGAGGAGCTCCCGGGGAATGCTTGGGGCAGCGGCGGTTACCATAATTGCATCATAGGGTGCCTCGGCTCGCCAGCCAAGGGTCCTCTCCGCAAGGTGAACCTGGACATTGATGTAGCCCAGCTTCTTAAGGTTGCGCCTCGCCATATTGGCTAGGCTTGGAATTCTCTCCACGGTGATTACCTGCCGTGCCATCTCGGCAAGGATGGCCGCTTGGTAGCCACTCCCTGTTCCTAGCTCAAGGACGTTCTCAGTGCCCACAAGCTCCATAGCCTGGGTCATCAGGGCGACGATGAAGGGCTGGGAGATGGTTTGCCCTTCCCCGATGGGCAAGGGCCTATCCTCATAGGCGAGATGGCGACTCGAGCTAGGCACGAAGAGCTCCCTTGGTACCCGCGCCATGACGTTGAGCACCCTTTCATCGCTGATCTCCTGACGGAGATGTTCGATTAGCTTTCCTCGTTCCCTTTCCAGATTCACGATTGACCTGTGCATTAGTGTTATCATCTTAGGGATTAAAGGCGGGCTCATATCAAAATCTACCACAAATGAGGCCCAGCATCAAGCTCGAAAAAAGGCCATTGATGCCAGAATGAATATAGAATATAATAAGTCAATTAGTTCAGCAGAGTCGGAGGACAAGGAGGAAAAATGGCGAAGCTAACCGAAGAGATGAAGGCCTTGGTCGGCAGCCAGCAGTGCTTCATCGCCACTGCCAGCCCCGATGGTATGCCCCACATCGGCGCCAAGGGCAGCACCCAAGTGCTGGACGATGAGCACATCGTGTTCTACGAATTGACGGGCGGGCGCACCTGGGAAAACATGCAGAAGAATCCCACGGTGGCCATCGCTGTGGCGGACAGGAGCACGCTGCAGGGCTACCGCTTTGTGGGCAAGGCGGAGTTTATAACCGAGGGAGAACTCTACGAAGGCGCCAGGAAGCTGGGGGAGCTTCTGAAAATTCCAGTTCCACCTAAGGCGGCGGTGAAGGTGAAGGTGGATGAGATCTATAACCTTGGCGCGGGCGGTTTGAAGGTAACCTGAGACAAAGCCGGGGGTGGAGGATGGGAGCAAAATATTACATCGGCACCAGTGGCTGGGTCTACCCCCACTGGCGTGAGGTTTTCTATCCCCCGAAGCTGACGCAGTCGAAGTGGCTGGAGTTCTACACCAGGCACTTCCCCACGGTGGAACTGAACAACAGCTTCTATCATCTGCCCTCAGAGAAGGCTTTTGAAAATTGGCGTGATACCTCCCCTGATGGCTTCGTTTATGCCGTCAAGGTCAGCCGTTTTATCACCCACATCAAGAGGCTGAAAAATGTAGAGGAGCCGATAGAGACCTTTCTGGGAAGGGCGATGCTTCTCCAGGGTAAGCTGGGTCCGCTTCTTTATCAGCTTCCTCCAAATATGCACCGCAACGATGAAAGGCTGGACGCCTTCCTCTCCCTGTTGCCCGGGGGGCATCGCCATGTGGTGGAGTTTCGCCATGAATCCTGGCTCGATGAGGGGGTCTTCGAAATACTGAGGCGGCACAATGGGGGCTTCTGCGTCTTCGATATGCCCGGCCTCCCCTGCCCCCTGGTGGCGACGGCGGATTTCGCCTATATCCGCTTCCACGGCTCAAGCGGGCTCTACTTTAGCTGCTACTCCGA
>JBHIBU010000144.1:0-3516 GCA_046759245.1 Dehalococcoidia bacterium
TTCGCTACGGCATGCCCTACAAGCTGGTGGGTGGCATCCGCTTCTATGAGCGGCGTGAGGTCAAGGATGTTATCGCCTATCTTAAACTGATCCACAACCCCTATGACAGCGTCAGCCTTTCCCGGGTCATCAACCTACCCCCTCGAGGAATAGGGCAGCGCACCCTGGAGGAGCTTTCGCGGTGGGCTAAAGAACTCTCCCTGCCTGTTTATGCCGCGCTTCAGATCGTCGCCGACGAGAAAGGCGATGAAAAATTCCCCTTTAACCCACGCACCGCCCGGGCCTTAACCAATTTTCTGACCATGCTTAACGAACTGATCTCGGGAAGCAACAAGCTGAACGTCGTTGAGCTTTTCGACCTGGTGGTAGAGCGCTCCGGATACAGGGAATACATCTCGGAGGCGCAGGATGGTGAGGATAGGTGGGACAATATTCTTGAGCTTCGCACCGTAGCCGGTGAGTATCGCCATTTAGCGCCACAGGAGGGGCTTTCCTCCTTTCTCGAAGGGGTGACTCTAATCTCCGATGTGGATAGTTTCGATGAGAAGGTTGATGCTGTGACCCTGATCACCCTGCACGCTGCTAAAGGACTGGAGTTTCCCGTGGTTTTCATCGTGGGCATGGAGGAGGGGCTCCTGCCCCATAGAAAGTCCTTCGATGACCTGGACCAAATGGAGGAGGAGCGCCGCCTATGCTATGTGGGGATAACTCGGGCTAAGGAGCGGGTCTATCTCCTTCGCGCCTTCCGCCGCAGCCTCATGGGGAGCACTGAGCCGACCCTCCCCTCGCGATTTCTCCTGGACATTCCCTCCCACTTGATGATGACGCCCAGCCAATATGCCCGCAGGGAAAGGCCTGTGACTGTCCAGCCCCCTCTCCCCGAGGCGCCCCTCAAAGCGGGGGAACGTGTGCGCCACACCGTCTTCGGCGATGGGATCGTGGTAAACTGCCTCCCCACCAGGGATGACCAGGAGGTTACCATAGCCTTCAAGGGGGAAGCAGGGCTCAAGAGGCTGCTTTTAAGCCTGGCTCCCCTGGAGAGGCTCTAGCGGCGAGCCAGGAGAGGGGGTGAAGTCCCTGCAAAAACCTTGACAGGGGCGCCGAGATTAATGTAAACTTTTTTCGGCTTTGGCGGGGGGAGAATTGGTTTGTTGCTTTACTTAGGTTTTCACAACTCAGAGGGGAAGGGAGGATATAATATAGTTTGAGATAAAGAGCCAAGGGGCAGCAAGCTCTGAAGAGATGTTATCACCGCTGGGATGAGAGCAGCGATAGAATTTCCCCTCCTGCGAGTCCTCAATGGCGGGGAGCGGGAATCTCTTAAGCGAGACTAAGTAATCTCGAGGAGGTAGCGAGATGGCACTTACGGATGAACTGAAAGCATCGATCGGTACCATCATAGAACCTGTCATCATGGAGATTGAGAGGGGGGCGATAAGGAGGTATGCCGCTGCCATAGACGACCCCGACCCCCTTTTCCACGATGTGGAGTATGCCAGGAGCAGCAGGTATGGCGAGATGATATGCCCACCCGGTTTCTTCGGTTGGCCCATAAAGGGGGCAGAGCTGATAGAGGAACTGGGTTCCCTAGCTCCGGCGTTGGCTAGGGCTGGCTTCCCACGCATCCTCGATGGCGGGGTTGATTTTGAGTTCTATCTCCCTGTTCGCGCCGGAGACATTCTGACCTCCTATGGAAAGATCGCTGACATCAGGGAGCGGACAGGGAGAACGGGCACGATGATCTTCAGCGTTTTTGAGACCACCTTCATCAACCAGAATGGCGATTTAGTTGCCAAGAGGAGAGCAACAATTATCAGCCGCTAGGTAAGGAGGGAGAAAGGAATGAAGAAGCAACTCTATTATGAGGATGTAGAGGTTGGCAGCGAGGTCATCCCTCTGGCCAAGATTGCCACCACCGAGATGCTGGTCAAGTGGGCCGGGGCATCGGGTGATTTCAACGCGCTGCACTATGAGGATACCTATGCCGCAAGCCAGGGTGTGGGCAGCCCCATCGTTCATGGCGCCTTGAAACGGGCCTGGCTGGGGCACCTGATGACCGACTGGATTGGAGAGCAGGGTTTCCTCAAGAAGCTCTCCTGTCAGTATCGGGGCATGGACTACCCGCGAAAGATGAAAGACGTAGGCGTGCCTGAGGAGGGGGAAACCTGGTGGTGCAAGGGTACGGTAACCAAAAAATATGTAGAGGATGACCAGCATATCGTAGAGTGCGACATCTGGGTGGAAAACGGCAGAGGGGAAAAGACCACCCTGGGCAGTGCTACGGTTATCCTTCCCCCTCGAGAGGCCGAATCCTGAGGGGGTAGGCTATAGTGCAACAGGGTTCCCTAATAACCGATGAAATGAAAGAACAGTTAGGAGTGGAGGGAACTGTTACCATTCTGGAGGTGGAGAAGGGTCACGTAAGGATGATGGCGGAGGCACTGGACGATCCCAATCCGCTATGGCAGGACGAGGAATATGCCAAGAAGACTAAATACGGAGGGATCATCGCACCCCCTGCCTTCCTCTGTAGCGCCAGGGCAGGCACGGGACGGGGTGTTCAGATGAAGACTCCATTCCTGAGAGTCCTAGCCGGCGGGGATGAGCTGGAATACTACCTCCCGGTCAGACCTGGCGATGTGATCACCTCTGTAAGCAAGATCGCCGCATACAACGAGCGAGAGGGTAAAAGGGGGAAGATGCTCTTCACCATCATCGAGACCACCTATAAAAACCAAAGGGGTGAGGTGGTAGCGAGCGGCAGATCCACCCACATCTCCTATTAGCCCCTCAAGGAAGGGTGGTATGGTTAAGCAGCTTTACTATGAAGATGTTGAGGTGGGCATCGAGATACCCCCTCTAGTGAAGCGTCCCACAACCAGCCAGTTAGTGCAATGGGCAGGGGCATCGGGAGACTTCTACGAGCTCCATTACGATAAGGATTTCGCCCAGGCTCAGGGTTTCCCTAACGTCCTTGTCCATGGCAAGCTGAAGTTTGGCCTCTTGGGTCAAGCGCTTACTGACTGGATAGGGGAGAGGGGAATCCTGAGGAAGCTGAGCTGTAGCTATAGAGGTGTGGACTTCCCGGGCGAGGAGCTCGTCTGCAAGGGGAGGGTGATCAATAAGTATGTGAAGGACGGTGAGCATATCGTAGAGTGCGAAATCTGGACGGAAAACCCCAGTGGGGAAAAGACAACCCCAGGCAGTGCCACGGTCATTCTACCCTCCAGGGCCCAAGGTAAAAGGGAGGCTTAAATATGGGTGAAGCACTAAGAGGTAAGGCTGCTGTGGTGACCGGTTCCGGCCTGGGGATCGGGCGTGCCATAGCCCTGGCGCTGGCTGCTGAAGGGGCCAGGGTGATAGTTAACGACCCGGGCGTAGCACTGGACGGGACTGCGGCAGATACGGCGGTGGCCGATGTGGTGGCGGAGGAGATCAGGAAGATGGGTGGCGAGGCTGTCGCTAACTACGACTCGGTGGGCAGTATGGAGGGTGGGGAGAGGATCATCAAGACCG
>JBHIBU010000145.1:0-3458 GCA_046759245.1 Dehalococcoidia bacterium
GCGGGCGATAAATTGTACCCGCCTGGCAGAAGCGACAGCCCCTGGTGCAGCCCCGTTGAATCTCAATGGCTGCTCTATCGTGTACTGCCTCAACGAAAGGAACCACCGGTCTGATCACCGCTGGAGGCAGCTTGGCTACTAAACGCCGCCCGACGCTCGGGCTTGCCTCTGGAGCTGTGGGCACGATAGCCGATATGGTGCCATCATCACCATAGTCAACCCGGTAAAGGCTGGGCACATAGACCCCGGGAACAAGTGCCAGTTCGCGGAGCAGTTCCTGCTTCTGCCCAGCACCCTCTAACTTCCACCGGCGAAAGGTTTCCAATAGCTCTAAAAGAACCTCCTCACCCTCGCCAAGGACGAAGAGGTCGATGAATTCCGCCAGGGGCTCCGCATTGAGGGCGCAACTGCCTCCAGCAATGACTAAGGGATGCGAGTCATCCCGCTGGGCGGAAAGCAGCGGTATCCCGGCCAGGTCAAGCATATTGAGCACGTTGGTGTAGGTGAGCTCATAGCTGAGGGAGAAGCCAAGGATGTCGAATTCCTTCAGGGGGTGCCTCGATTCCAGGCTAGAGAGAGGGAGGGATGCCTTCCTCATCTCGGCCTCCATATCGAGCCAGGGGGCGAAGGCTCGCTCGGCGAGAGCCTTAGGCTGTCTATTGACCACATCGTAGAGGATGGATAGCCCCAAATTGGACATGCCGATTTCATAGAGATCGGGGAAAAGGAGAGCCAGCTTGATATCGATGGCATCCCACTCCTTGGTGATGCTATTCCACTCGCCCCCGGTGTAGCGGGCGGGCCTTGTTACCTTAGGCAGAATAGAATCCAGATGGGTCATGATGCTCCCTTGTCCCTATTATATCAAAGCTTTGCCTCTTTGACATCCTGAAAAGGAAATGGTAATATTCATTCTCGATAGGGGGCATAGTGATGGTTAAAAAAGTGGTCCTCTTGCTCTCGATCGTCGCCCTTTTCGTCGGTTCGCTTCTTGCGGTGGGCTGCGTACCAGGTATTGTAGCGATAGATTTGGTGCCACAAGAGGCGAACCTTGTTGCTAGGATACAGATAGGCAGAATCTTAGCCGACCCAGATCTTATCGCAGCTTATGACGAGGCCACAAAGGAACCTGACATGCCTCAAACCTTTGAACAGGCATTGGATCGGGTGGAAGATGAGATTGGCATCGATCCCAGGGATTTTTCCGAGGCAGTGATATTTGCCGATATTGAATCTGAGGATTATTTTGGGGCTATCATAAGCGGCACCTTCGATAGAGAGGCATTGATGGAGAGCATAGAACAGGCCATCGGCGAAGAAATGACCGCTACCGAATACAGAGGCTATACAATACACACGATAGCGATTGAAGGTGAGGAGTGGGCGATCTTCTTCCTCAGCGATGGCAGCTTCGTTTTCGGTTCCTTAGATGCAGTGAGAGATGTTATCGATGTCAAAGAGGGTGAGCCTGGCCTCAGTGGAGCGGTGGCTGAGGCCTACACCTCATTGGGCGATGTGTGGGTCAAAGTGGCAGCGGAGGTGCCTGAGGAGGCAATAGGAGAGCTCACTGAAGATGCGACCGAAATCCCGATGGCCTCACAGTTCCTTGAGGATATCGAGGTTGTGGGATTCAGCTTCGACAAGATAGGAGAAAACCTGTCCCTGGTGTTAAAGATGCGTTTCTCAAGCCTTGGTTCCCCACTCGCGGCTGTAGTTGGGATCACTACACTTAAAGCCCTTATGACGAACGATCCCGACGCTCCGCCCCAGATTGCAGATATTATTGATGGGTTGAGCACAACGACTAGCGGCCATTGGCTCATAATATCCCTTGAGACAACACTGGCCGAGGTCCAGAACTTGCTAGAAGCGATGGAGCAGGGAGAGCTCTAGCCATCGTTGACAGCTTGGAGCTGGACTGCTACAATCCGAAGGTTGAAATATATTGACTGAGGAAATCGGGATTTACGCCATCGTTCAAACAGGGGGCAAGCAGTATAAGGTCTCGCCCGGCGAGACCATCGATGTGGAGCGCCTTGTCGCAGAGGAAGGGAGCACTATCGAGCTAGATAGGGTCTTGCTGGTGGCCGACGGGGAGAGGGTGACCGTAGGCACGCCCACCGTCGAGGGGGCCAAGGTCATCGCCGAGGTCCTCAGTGAGGGCAAGGGAGAGAAGATCATCGTCTTCAAATACAAGCCAAAGGTGCGCTATCGCAAGAAGACGGGGCACCGCCAAATCTATACCAGGCTTGCCATAAAAGAGATAGTGTGTTAACATAGGGTGAGAAACCGGCTTAAATCCTGGCAACAGGCATTTTTACATCGAAAAGCAAGGAAGAGGGCGAAAAAATGGCGCATAAAAAGGGTGGTGGCAGCACAAGGTTGGGGCGAGATAGCCAGGCGAAGCGGCTTGGGGTCAAGCGATATGATGGCCAACTGGTCAGGGCGGGGACGATCATCGTTCGCCAGCGGGGCACCAGAATTCGCCCGGGGAAGAATGTAGGTCTGGGGCGTGATCACACCCTCTTCGCCCTCGCCGATGGCAAGGTCAAGTTTGAGCCGGCAACCAAGGATAGAAAGAAGGTCAGCGTCTATAGCCCATGAAAAAGGACATCCATCCCCCATATATGGAAGCGAAGGTTATCTGCTCCTGTGGCAACACCTTTACCACAGGCTCCACAAAGCCGATTCTCAAGGTGGAGCTTTGCAGCAAGTGTCATCCCTTTTTCACCGGGGAGCGTCGCATTGTGGACACCGCGGGGAGGGTGGAGCGCTTTAAGAGGCGATACAAGATAGAATAGAGGGGCTTTTTTGCAAAAAGGGGGCCAACTTGCTCGGCCCCCTTTTTATTTTTCTATTTGCTCGAGCTCCTGAAAGAAGCAGGTCCTGTTTCCTGTGTGGCATACGGGGCCGGTAGCCTCCACCTTAAGTAGAAGGGCATCCTCATCGCAGTCCTCAAGGATGGAGCGGAGGTTGAGATAGCTTCCCGAGGTCTCGCCCTTGTGCCATAGCTCCTGCCTGCTGCGGCTATAGAACCAGACCTGACCGCTGGCAAGCGTCCTCTTCAGCGACTCCTCATTCATGTATCCCAGCATGAGCACCTCTCCGCTATCGGCGTCCTGAGCAATGGCAGGGATCAGCCCCTTTTCATCGAATTTAAGCATCCTAAACCTCCTGAAGCCTTAGCGCTTAGTCAACACCGTTCACCTGAGGTTGTTTAAAAACCTATTTCTTCCCACCTCCGCACACCCTAGATAAGCTTCGGGGGCTTTGCCCCCGCAACCCCTTTTTCGCCCTTGGCGGAGCCTATCTTGCCCGCTGAAGTCACATCACTTCGGCCGAAGTCCCAGCTCAAACAGGACAAGAAAGGAGCGAAGCTCCAAGGGGAGGGTGGGTGGGATTAACCAGCGTTGGTAAACAGCCTTCCTAGAGGCTAGGAGGGCTTAACATATTTTACC
>JBHIBU010000146.1:0-3432 GCA_046759245.1 Dehalococcoidia bacterium
TCGTTCCCGACAATGAGAACTACGAGGGCTCGGTGGTGTTACTGTTCGATGAGCAGAACCGCCCGGTTGACAAGGAGAAACTGAGTCCGCAGCAGCTCAAATCGTGCCGCTACCGACGGTGCTATAAATGGGTGGAATTGATCCATACCAACACGGCTGGAGAGTTCTTCTTCTTCGTAGCGATGCACCTGGGTCCAGGCAAGGCTCATGAGTCTCCCATCCTCTATGAGCTGGTAGAGCAATTCTGTAAGGTCGTGGGTCCTGGGGTTATGAAGTGGCTCATCGTCGATCGTGGCTTCCTCGACGGCGAGCGGATCGGTCACCTAAAAACGCACTGGGGAGTGGACACCCTCAGCGGGCTCAGAAGTGACATGAATGTGCTCGAGGATGCCCGAGGGTTGTTGCGACTGGAGCCTGTCGAGTGGCAAGATTATCATCCGCCCAAGCCACCACGGCCCCTCACTCGGGCCAAGCCCGAAGGCCTTATCAGGCGTGAAAAGGCGCGACAGCGCACCTTAAAGGCCCAGGGCCGTTGGCCTGAGGTGCCGCCACCGGAGAAGGTCGTTGCCTTCAACGATTTGACCAGTTGGGAGAGCTGCCCCGTGCCCCTTACCGTCGTGCTGACCCAACAGCCCGATAAGCCCCCCTGGGGTTTGGTCACCACCGCCCACACCCAGGATGCCCCATTCCTGCGTGGGCGGTATCACTTGCGCGAAACCATCGACGAACGCCATCGCCAAACAAAACTCTTCTGGGATCTGACGGGATTTCACTCGCCAAACTTCAATCTTGTCACCAATCAGGTTGTCTTTGTCGCTCTCTCCTATACGCTCTTGCAGATGCAACTGCTACGGGAAAACCGGTCGGAGCTCAATCGGATGACCCGACGTAGGCTCCAGCACCAGATGCTTCCCTACGGCAACCATATCATTGTCTACGTACGAGAATACTACGGGTTCTTCGACCTGCCCGAATACACCGAAATCATCATGGGTATCACCGAACCGGCCAAGAGTAGGCTGCTGAAGAAGGTGCGCAGGCTCCGACGTGATTTCCTCGGTAGCATGAAACGCCCTCGCGCTCCATAGTCGAAGCCGACGGTATTCTGTAAGCATACCCTATTCCCCCCTTCAAACTGCGACACCCCGTTGTCGTTCCAGGCGATCCCTATCCCTGAGCGCATTCCTGCTTAACATGTCCCCTCACAACATGATTTTCTAGCACCCCTATCTTTACCTATACGCTCACGACGATCTCACGTTAGGCCGGAAGTCAGGGTTCTACTGCGAATCTTCCTCTACTGTCTGAATTGCGCGATCTCAGTCAGCGATTCCGCAACTTGAATTCTTTAACTTCAAATAACCCTCTATAGCTGACAATTTCCCATCAGAATTAATCCCTGAGCAAATTCGCATTGGCACAAAAGGCTTGACTTTCCCCTTAACCTGATATATAGTAGATATAACAGAGATGGGATGAAACCATGTACAGGGCACAAATGACCAAGCGGGAGCGTGAAAGCCGCTCTCGCCTCAAACCCTATATTGGTTCCAGAGGGTTTGTAAGGGGAACGCTGTCAGTGAGGCAGCGGGTGTGTGGCAAGGCCAACTGCAGGTGCACACGGGGGGAAAAACATGTCTCCCTCTTTCTCACCCGCAGCAAGGACGGCACGGTTGAGCAGCTCTACATCCCCAGGGAGAAGGAGGAGCTGGCGCGCAGGTGGGTGGAGAACTACCGCGTGATCCATGGGTTGTTGGAGAAGATATCCTCTGTGTACTGGGATCGGTTGAAAAGAAAGGGTTAAGCTATTCTCCGGCGCTTTCTTCGGTATGTAGAGAAGGTCTATCATTTTACCGGTCTTCTCTCCCATGTAACTGACGCCCGGACTCGGCCGTTGATCGATACCCCCGCCATCTATTTCAGTGCCGCAGTTATGATACTGGCACGTATGGGGAGCCTCAACGCCCTGGAACAGCACCGGGGCAATCGTTTCTGGAGCAGATGGTTGGCCAGCACGTTGCCCAGTGCTGACACGATAGGCAGGGTGTTCTCTCAGATGGACCTGGATGTGATCCGTTCTTTGATATGCTCTGTTTACGGGAGATTGAAGCGAAACAAGGCCCTGAAGAGGACCCATGGGTTTTATGTTCTTATTGTAGATGGCCATGAGAGCAGCTCCAGTTACCTGCGCAGTTGTCCTGGTTGTCTGAAGAGGGTGATCCATAGCAGAGATGGGGATTGTATCCAGTACTATCACCGCAATGTGGTGGCCATGCTTTCGGGCAGGGATTTTCCCCTCCTTTTGGATGTGGAGGAGCAGAGGGAGGGGGAGGATGAGGTTTCCGCAGCCTTTCGTCTGATAAGGAGGGTTCTCAAGCATTACCCCCGCGCCTTTGATGTGGTAGTGGTAGATGGGCTCTATCTGAGGGCCGACTTCTTTGAGCTGCTGTTGGCCCATGGCAAGCACATCATAGCGGTCCTCAAGGATGAGAGGCGGGATCTGATGGAGGATGTCAGGGGTCTTTTCCCCCTTGAGAGGCCATTGGTTGAGAGGTGGGGAAACAAGCAAAGGAGGATGTGGGATATCGAGGGGTGTCGTTCTTGGGAGAGCTTGGGCAGAGAGGTGAGGGTTGTGCGGTCTGTGGAGAGCAGGACTGTTCGAAGGCAGCGTTCTGGCAAAACAGAGCAAGCAATCTCTGAGTGGATGTGGGCAACGACCTTCTCTCAAAAGGAGGCGAAAACCCAAGCTGTTGTGAACCTTGGACATGACAGATGGCTCATTGAGAACAAGGCCATAAATGAGATGGTGACCTATTGGCATGCCGACCATGTGTATAGGCATCATCCGATCGCCATATGTGCATTCTGGCTTACCCTCATGCTGGTACTCAACCTGTTTCGTGCCTTTATCTATCTGAACATAAAGCCACAGCTGAGACACAAACACAGCAATCTCTATTTTGCCAGGCTCATATCCTCGGGCCTTTATGATGAAACCCTGCTGAAAATCCCTCCATGAGCCAGGGGTGCCTCCCCCTATCCAAAAAGCAACATCACTAGCTGCCCACACCACGGGGATAGTGTCTCCTCTCATCCTAAAATCGCCTAAATTGACCATCGATATAATCCGAAATTTCATCTGATACGAATCTGGGGATGAAAAAATTCGCTGTTGTGCGCGATATTCTTGCTCTTCAGAGGGAAGTTGCGGAATCGCTGGGATTTAACACCCTGTATTGACAGAGGAGAGAAAGCGTGTTAAAAATCAAGTGATTCGTACTGGATCTGACGGGTCGTCCAATGGCAGGACACGGGACTTTGGCTCCCGGTATCTAGGTTCGAATCCTAGCCCGTCAGCCAGTTTTCTTTACGATGTTCCATTGGCTCGGAATTTGCTGGGGATTTATTACCTCGATGTTATTTTGGGAGTAG
>JBHIBU010000147.1:0-3393 GCA_046759245.1 Dehalococcoidia bacterium
CCCGCCCGCTCCACCACAGCCCCGTAGCTATAGCCGACGCATTGGTGCCCCAGACAAACGCCCAGGATGGGGATGCTGGCACCGAAGTGGCGAATCACTTCGTTGGAGATGCCCGCTCTATCGGGGGTGCCCGGCCCGGGGGAGATCACGATGCGCTCAGGCGACATCCCCTCGATGTCATCGATGGTCACCTTGTCATTGCGCACCACCCTCACCTCCTCACCCAATTCACTGAGGTATTGGAACAGGTTGTAGCTAAAGCTGTCATAGTTATCGATAAGCAGAAGCATCATAACCCTCCGCCTGCTCGATGGCTTTGAGCAGGGCCTGGGCCTTACTCAGGCTCTCCTCATACTCACGCTCGGGCACGCTATCGGCCACGATCCCCGCGCCCGCTTGCACATAGGCGCTATCCTCAATCATGACAATGGTGCGAATGGTTATCGCCGTATCGATGTTGCCCGAAAAACTGAAATAGCCCACCGCCCCGGCATAGGGGCCCCTCTTATCCGGCTCCAGCCCGGCGATGAGCTCCATGGCGCGTACCTTGGGAGCGCCGGAGACAGTACCCGCTGGAAAACAAGCTCTCAGGGCATCGAATTGAGTGAGATCCCGGCGTAGCCTCCCCTGAACATGTGACACCAGGTGAATTACGTGGGAGTAGCGCTCCACCTCCATGAGCTGGGTGACCTCGACGGTGCCCGGCTCGCTCACCCGCCCGATGTCGTTACGCCCCAGGTCCAATAGCATGATGTGCTCGGCACATTCCTTCTCGTTGCTGCGAAGCTCCTCCTCCAGAATCAGGTCCTGGGCTGGGTCGGCCCCTCTAGGTCGCGTTCCGGCGATGGGATGGGTCGCCACTACCCCATCCTCTACCCGTACCAGCATCTCCGGCGAGGTGCCGATGATGTGGCAGTCCTCCAGGTGGAGATAGTACATATAGGGCGAGGGGTTGATGGTGCGCAGCGCTCGATAGATTTCAAAGGGGCTGGCACTGGTGGTCCGGCCGAGACGCTGCGACATGACTAGCTGAATGATCTCACCGGCGCAGATGTATTCCTTCGCCTGGGCGACCCTGGCTTCAAACTCAGCCTGGGAAAGATTGGAGCGGACGGAAGATGGGGAAGCTGGCATCCCCTTTTCCCCTGGGCCTTGATCCATAGGCTGGCTCAGCCTTTGCGCCAGGGAATCGATCTTTTCCACCGCCTTCAAATAGGCTCGCTCCACATCGTCATCGAGACGGGCATGGCTCACAATCTTGATCTTGTGGGTCAGGTGATCGAATACGAGCACGGTATCGGCAAACATGAAAACCGACTCCGGCAGACCTAGAGGGTCGCCATGGGGCGAAGGCAGCTCTTCAAAGTGTCTCACCACCTCGTAAGCCAGATACCCCACCGCTCCGCCGTGAAAACGAGGCAGGTCGGGAACCGAAACTAGCCTATATTTGCTGAGCTCCTTCTCCACCGCGAGGAGGGGATCGATGTGCTCTCCGCCTCCGGTCTTGAGTGTTAGATAGGGCTCAGTACCGATGAAGCTATAGCGTGCCAATCGCTCCCCACCTTCCACGCTCTCCAGAAGGAAAGAATGGGCGCCGCGAGCTACCTTCAGGTAGGCAGAGACCGGGGTCTCCAAATCGGCAACGATCTCGCGATAAATAGGCACCAGGTTGCCGTATTTCTTCAGTTGTTGAACCTCACTTAATGTAGGGTAGTACATAGATTTCATCCTCTTTGAGCTAACAAAAAAACCCTCCGCCCTTTAAGGGGCGAAGGGTTCAACTCCGCGGTGCCACCCTTGTTAGTCGACGAGCCTGTTAATAGTGAGAGTCGACTGTCTCTAGCAGGTACAGCCCCAAACCTCTGGGGGCGATACCCTAGGCTGCGATAACGGTGCCCGTTCCGGCAAAGCCTACTACCCCGACCTATCAGGGGTTCGGTTTGCGACTCCCAGGTCCATTCATTCACCTGCGCTGGGATCGGCTCACACCTAACCCGACTCTCTGGCCCCCGCTTGGCGCCTACTAGTCCTGTTCACAGTCTGTGCCAGATTCTATTGTGTCAACAATATAGCACAAGGTTAGCCCAGAGTCAAGAGGGCGGCAGACCTCCAGATGCTGGAGAAGGCCATGAGACCCATATCTCCAGCCTACAAGCAGGTAGCACGGTCATAGGCGAGCACCCTCTTCCTCGTTCTGCTACGGGGCATCCCAATTCTTTCCAGTTCCTTTTCCACCTCCGCAGTGCGACCTTCCAAGAGGTAGGACCTGAAGGGCTCCTCGATCTTATTCACATCCAGTTGGTGGACTATGACCCCTAATCTAACGGAAAGCGACTCAAACCAGGGATGCACAATCCTGCTGTCGACAACAACATTGACCACCGCAGTCTTTCCTGAATCGAAGGCTCGATACAGAGCAGGACGGATCTCCCCAGGCTCGGTGACATACTCACTGTGACAACCTATGGCCTCATACATCTTGTCGTACCTGAGATTGGGCAACATCTCCCATGAATCTGCCTGGCCCTTAAACCAACAATCTACGCCGCCAACCAGGCTATTTGAGTTACAAACCAGATAGACTATGGGCAGGTTACATCTTAGCGCTGTCTCCACATCGCCACCCCCGATCCCCATGCTGGTGTCACTGGTGAGCACAAACACCTGCTTGCCTGGCCTTGCCAGCTGAGCGCCGATGCCCATCCCAATTCCATGACCAAAGCTGCCAGCCTCCCCGGAGTCCAGGACCTGTCCACAGAAATTAGCCTTGATCTTATCTGTGAGGTGGGTGCTACCAAGGAAGGAGTCAAGAACAATGGTGGCGTTGGGGTCGAGGAAATCGGCGATCTCTCGCGAAAGGACCCAAGGATGGATCGGGGCCTGGTCCTCATACTCCGCTTCATCTGCGGCTAATCCATCTTCATAGCCCTGGCGGCAGATGTCCAAATACTCCAGCCAAGCCAATCTCCGCGGTGGCTCCGCTATATAGCTCTTGGCGCAATCTATCATCTGCCTTAGCACCAATTTAGGGCTGCCCACGATAAACTCTTCAGTGGGCACAGGGGTCCAGCCATCGGTGGCTGATTCGTGAACCACGATTCGCTTTGCTTGGCCAGGCCAAGCCGGGGCCTGCCCACCGCGTTCGAACCATCCCACTCGAAGCCCGATTACCATGATCAGGTCAGCGTCAGCCCAGAAATCGGCTCTATACGCTCCACCGATGGCCAGGGGATGATCCTCCGCCATCGCCCCCCGGGCTATTCTTCTCATATTGACAGGGATATTGAGGAGTTCGGCAAACTCCTTTAACTCGTTGGCGGCATCGGCCCAATAAAGGCCCTCACCGGCCACTATTACCGGCCTTTCCGCATTAAGCAATAGGTCTATCGCTCT
>JBHIBU010000148.1:0-3304 GCA_046759245.1 Dehalococcoidia bacterium
ATAGAAAGACACGACTGAGGGTCGCCGACCTTCAGTCTTTTTTAGTAGCGGTGGAAGGAGGTACTAGGATGGCTGAGAAGGGGAATTTCCTTACACCTGAGGGTCTGGCAAAGCTTGAGGAGGAGCTGGAACACCTGCGCACCGTTCGCCGCCAAGAGGTGGCGGAGAAGATCCAAAAGGCAAAAGAGTTCAGAAGCACCGTGAACACCCCCGAATATGAGGAGGCAAAGAACGAGCAGGGCTTCATTGAGGGGAGGATCCTCGCCATCGAGAGGATCATTAAAGACGCAGTCATCATCCATCCCGAGGCTGTGTCATCGGATCTGGTTCAGCTAGGGTCAAAGGTTAAGGTTCACCATCAGGACGGAACTGAAGAACACTATACGATCGTGGGCAGCGCCGAGGCAAATCCCGGCGAGGGGAAGATCTCCAACGTGTCGCCTGTAGGGAAGGCGCTCTTGGACAAGCGAGTGGGCGATGAGGTAGAGGTAGTGGCGCCTGCAGGGGTGCTTAAGCTGAAGATAATGGAGATAAAGTAGAGAAATGCCATCCCGAATAGATAGCATAGTTCAACAACGCCTCGATAAGCTTGAGAGAATTCGCCAGCGAGGCATCGACCCCTACCCCCATCGCTACCACCGTACCCATACTACAAAAGAGGCAGTTGCCCTTTTTGAGAAGTGGGAGGGAAGTGGCGAAAATGCCCCCCAGGTGAGCGTCGCCGGTCGCATAATGGCCTCTCGCCCTATGGGAAAAGCAACATTCATCGATATTCGCGACTCCTGCGGCAACATCCAGGTCTATTTCCGCAGCGAATCCCTTGGGGAAAATTATCAGCTCCTCAAGGAGTTCGATATTGGAGACATCCTTGGGGTGAGCGGCAGAATCTTCAGGACCAAGAGCGGAGAGGTCACCCTGGAGGCCTCCGATTTCTCCCTGCTCTCCAAGTCCCTCCAGCCCCTGCCTGAGAAATGGCACGGGCTCACCGATGTCGAGAAGCGCTATCGACAACGCTATCTGGACCTCATCTCCAATGAGGAGGTCGGCCGAATATTTGCGGTGCGTAGCCGGACCATCGCCTCAATGAGGCGCTTCCTCGATGGGCGAGGCTTTGTTGAGGTGGAAACGCCGGTGCTCCATCCCACCGCCGGGGGGGCTTTAGCCCACCCCTTTGCCACCCATCATCGCGCCCTGGACCAAGACCTGTTCCTGCGCATCGCCACCGAGCTCTACCTCAAGCGCCTGATCATCGGCGGGCTGGACAAGGTCTATGAGATCGGGCGCATCTTCCGCAACGAGGGCATCTCGGTAAAACACAACCCTGAATTCACCATGCTCGAGAGCTATGAAGCCTACGCCGACTACAACGATGTGATGAATATGGTGGAGGAGATGGTTTCATATGTTGCCCAGGAGGTTTTGGGCACAAACAAGGTCAGCTTCGCCGGCGATACCCTGGACTTCAATCCACCCTGGCGGCGCATCACCCTGCGGGATGCCATCAAGAAAGGGTGCGGAATCGACTTCGAGGAGTGCCCCGACGCCGATTCCCTTCGGGAGGCGATAAGGCCAAAGGTCGTGCCTGAAAAACCCGACCGCCCTTTCCCAGACTGGCCTGACTATCATAAGGCGTCACGGGGCAAGCTCATTGACAAGCTGATCTCCACTTTTGTGGAGCCCAAGCTTATTCAGCCCACCTTCGTTATGGACTACCCCATTGAGCTCTCGCCCCTGGCGAAAAGAAAGCCCGGCAGCGAGAGCCTGGTGGAGCGCTTTGAGGCCTTTGTTGGCGGGATGGAGATCGGCAACGCCTTCACCGAGCTCAACGACCCCATCGAGCAGCGGGAGCGCTTTCGGGAGCAAGAGAGGCTGCGCGCCCTTTTAGGCGATGAGGAGGCGGAGAGGGTGGATGAGGATTTCCTTCTGGCACTGGAGCATGGCATGCCGCCCACAGGAGGCCTGGGGCTGGGCATCGACCGCCTGGTGATGCTGCTCACCGACCAGCAATCGATAAGAGAGGTTATTCTCTTCCCGCAATTGCGGCTCAAATAATGGGGAGTTTTATGCTCAGCCTGCAGTTCATCCGTGAAAACCCGGACCTTGTTCGTGAGGCGCTCCAGAGGCGCCAGCTCAGTGAGCCCATTGACAATGTCCTCGCTTTGGATGAGCGCCGCCGCAGCCTGCTTGCCGAGGTGGAAGCATTAAGGGCAAGACGAAACGAGGTGAGCAAGGAGCTGGGAAAGATGGAAGGGAAGCCTCCCCAGCTCATCGAGGAGATGCGCCAGATCGGGGGACGAATCAAGGGCCTCGATGAGAAGTTGAAGGCTATCGAGGAGGAGCTAAACGACCTCCTCCTTCGCGTGCCCAATATCCCCCACCCCAGCGTGCCACTGGGCAAGGATGAGAGCGATAACAGGGTGCTTAGAAGCTGGGGGGAGGTGCCAAAATTCGATTTCAAGCCCCGCCCCCATTGGGAGCTGGGCGAAGCCCTGGGCATCATCGACTTCGAGAGAGGGGTCAAGCTTTCGGGCACCCGCTTCTATGTGCTCCGCGGGCCGGGGGCCCACCTCCAGCGAGCCCTGATCTCCTTCATGCTCGACCTCCATATAGGGGAGCACGGCTACACCGAGATGTATCCCCCCTTTATGGTGAAACGGGAATGTATGGTGGGCTCGGGGAATCTTCCCAAATTTGCCGACAACCTCTATCACGATGAGGAGGATGACTTCTGGTTTGTGCCCACCGCCGAGGTGCCGCTAACCAACCTTCACCGCGATGAAATCCTGCCCCCAGGCACCCTTCCCCTCTACTACATAGCCTATACCCCGTGCTTTCGCCGCGAGAAGATGTCGGCGGGCAAGGATACCAGAGGAATCAAAAGGGGACATCAATTCGATAAGGTGGAGCTATATAAGTTTGTCGAGCCCGATGCCTCGGGTGAGGAGCTGGAGAGGATGGTGGACAATGCCGAGGAGGTATGCCGCAGGTTGGGCATCCCCTATCGGGTGCTGGAGCTTTGCAGCGGCGACCTGGGCTTTGCCTCCACCAAGTCCTACGATATCGAGATGTGGGCTCCCGGCTGCGGGGAATGGCTGGAGGTCAGCTCCTGCTCCAACTGCGGCGACTTTCAAGCGCGGCGTGCCAACATTCGCTTTCGCCCGCAGCCCGGGGCAAGGCCCCAGTTCGTCCATACCTTAAATGGCTCGGGGCTGGCCCTGCCCCGCGTCCTCATCTCGATCCTGGAGAGCTATCAGCAGGGCGATGGCAGCATAGTTGTGCCCGAGGCGCTCCGCCCCTATACCGG
>JBHIBU010000149.1:0-3295 GCA_046759245.1 Dehalococcoidia bacterium
TCGCACCTCTCGTATATCAACTCTCATCAAACGCCAAATACAAAAAGGCGAGAAGGCCCATTAACCTTCTCGCCCCGTATATACCTCCGCGGCTCCCTTTTTCAGAAGCTTTCAGGCGATCTAGGTACACGCAATTGTCGCACCTTTAGTAAGACATGTCAAACTCCCGTTACCTTATTCAATCTACTTGATGCCCAGCGAGTCCGCCGGACTTGCTTTAATGTGCGCTCTTCCCTATTTGTTCAAATTTGGGCCCCAGCAGGGACCATGTGCGTTGACCCTCTATTTCCCTATCTCTGGTCGGGGTGGGCGGATTTGAACCGCCGACCTCATGGTCCCAAACCATGCGCGCTAGCCACTGCGCCACACCCCGCCCCAAAAGATAATAGTAAATCGGCAGGGAAAGGTCAAGGAAGCGAACTAAGAGGCCACCTGGCACCGCTCAAGCAACCTTGACCACTGCCGATCCACCTCTTGCTGCAAAGCATCGACTACATGTTCGTTTTGCGGGGTGAGCAGGTGTTGTAGCCTGCCTTGAGACTGGAGCCAATCGGTGATCGGCTTCTTGGGGGAAGGCCTGTAGTTCAGCTTCCACTCGCCATCGACCACCTCGTAAAGGGGCCAGATGCAGGTATCTGCGGCCAGCTTGGAGATGGCAATGCTCTCCTCGGGGGGGAATCGCCATCCCCTTTGACAGGGGATGATCACATTGATAAAGGAGGGGCCATCGGCGGCGATCGCCTTTTGCGCTTTGGTCATCAGGTCACGCCAGGCATGAGGCGCCCCTTGAGCCACATAGGGAATATCATGGGCAGCGATTATTGCCGTGATATCCTTCCGATTCTCCCTTTTGCCTGGGATCACAGCGCCCACCGGTGAGGTGGTTGTCCATGTACCCATAGGGGTGGCGCTACTGCGCTGGATCCCGGTGTTCATATAGCCCTCGTTATTAAGGCAAACATAAAGAAACTTGTGACCCCGCTCAATCGCTCCACTCAAGAACTGGAGCCCGATATCATAGGTAGCACCGTCACCAGCAAAGGCGACAAATTTGATCCCTCTATCTTCCATCTTGCCCTGCTTCACCAGGGAGCGGTACATGGTCTCTATGCCAGCAAGGGTGGAGGCGACATTTTCGAAGGCATTGTGGATCCAGGGCACACGCCATGAGGTATAAGGAAAGGGTGTGGTTGACACCTCCAGGCAACCCGTAGGCGAAGCGACCACCACAGGGCTTCCCACAGCATGGAGCACTTGGCGGACCACGATCGTCTCCGGGCAGCCGGCGCATAGCCGATGCCCCGGGGCAATCAAATCCTGCTCTTGGGACATCTCCTTCAGGTTTATCGCCATGATATTCCTCCTATTCTCTAACCCCAAGATACCTCAGGCGCGGTGCGATGAATTCTTCACTATCGATTTTGATAAGCTCCTGGTAAACCTGGCGAATTTGTGCCGGCACCGTGTCTCGCCCCCCTAATCCATAGACATAATTGATCACCTTTGGGCTGAAGCCATGGCTGAATAGGGCGGTGCAAACCTCGAAGAAAAGGGGATTGCCCTGCCCGCCGAAGGAAATGGAGCGGTCGAGGACGGCAATAGCTTTCTTATCGCCCAGCGCCTCAGCCACCATCGCCGCGGGGAATGGCCTGAAACAGCGTACCTTAAGCAGACCAGCCTTGACCCCTTGGTCTCTTAGCTCGTCAACAACGACCTTCGTTGTCCCTGCTGTGGAACCGAGAACCACTGTAACGAACTCTGCGTCTTCAAGCCGGTATCCCTCCATCAGCCCATAGTAGCGCCCGCTGAGCCTGCCATACTCCTCCCCGATCAGGGAAACGACCTCCAGTGCCCTCTCCAGCGCCGCCACCTGCTGACGTTTGTGCTCAAAGAAATAATCGTGGTAGTCCATGGGACCATAGGTGACGGGGCGATCCACATCGAGAAGTGAGTACATGGGTTTATAGCTGCCGATGAATTGCCTCACGGCCTCAACTGGGAGAAGCTCCACTCGTTCCAGGTTGTGCCCCAGGATGAAGCCATCCAAGGCATGCAGGGTGGGGAGCATGACATCGGGGTGCTCAGCGATGCGCACCGATTGAATAGCGTTATCATAGGCCTCCTGAACGGTCTCATCGTAAAGCTGGACCCAGCCGGCATCGCGGGCACCCATGGAATCGGAGTGGTCACAAAGGATATTGAGGGGGGCAGAAAAGGAGCGATTAACCACATGCATCACGATGGGAAGGCGGGTTCCCGAGGCCACCCAAAGCACCTCCCACATGAAGGCCAACCCCGCCCCTGATGTCGCCGTTTGGGTACGACCCCCGGCGGCGCAGGCACCAATGCAGGCGCTCATCGCTGCATGCTCGCTCTCCACAGGAATAAATTCGGTATCCACCTCTCCATCAGCCACAAACTCGCTAAAGCGCATCACGATCTCCGTTTGTGGGGTGATGGGATAAGCGGCAACCACGTCGGGATTCATCTGACGCATCGCCTCTGCGACTGCCCGATCGCCATTAAGGGCTACAGGTTTCCCCATAACTTCAGCCATGTTCTAAACCCTTTCCTCAACCATGGTAACCACCTTCCGCGGGCACTCCTTCATGCAAATGCCACACCCCTTGCAATGAGCAAGGTCGATGCCGATAACCTTCCCATCCTCCACCAGGATCGAGCCATCGGGGCAATAAATCCAGCAGATCATGCAGTGGCTGCACCTTTCCATCTCGATAACAGGACGCAACGAACGCCAGCTACCCGTTTCATAGTTTACAGAGTTGCCAGCGTCGATGATCAATCCCCCTATAGGGATCTCCCTCCAGCCTTTCAATTCCACTTCGTTAACCCTCCCTGGTCTCGTTATAAGCTCGCTCAAAAGCCTCGATGTTTGCCTCCATCACCTCTTTGGACATCCTCGCCCCGAAACGGTTCCTGATTTCATGGTACAAGCCTTCCTTACCTACCACCTCGATAGCCCTGAGCAATGCGCCGATCATTGGCATATTGGGAATATTTCGCCCTATAGTATCCAAGGCGATGCGGGTGGCATCTACAGCAAAAACCTTTCCTTTGTCAAACTCTAGCTTCCTCCGCAGTTCAATGGGGGAAAGGCGGGTATTGACCACGAGCGCCCCCTGATCCTTTAGCCCCTCTGTAAAGTCCACCACCCCGATTAATGTGGGGTCCAGGACCACCACTGCATCCGGCTCGGTAATCTGGCAGTGCTGCCTTATCGGGGAGCTGCTAATTCGGGTGTAGGCCCGAATCGGTGCCCCCATGCGCTCAGGGC
>JBHIBU010000150.1:0-3274 GCA_046759245.1 Dehalococcoidia bacterium
AGCTTATATTGAGTGCGCAGGCACCTGGTGCAGATATTGACCCGCCTCTTCTTCCCATTTATGATCATCGTTCTCTTCTGGGTATTAATCTTCCACTGTCGCTTGGTACGCCGCTTCGAGTGGCTAACATTGTGCCCAAACTGAGGGGTCTTGCCACATATATCACATTTCCCCGGCATCTCCCTATCCCCTTTGACCAAATTGGAATTTTGCTGTAGAATTTACCGAATGAGAATATCACAATCAAGCCTTTGTGGCAAGTCGGCTATTCTCTGGGAACACTGGGTTAAGCTAAATGCGAGGGGTCGATTCCTGTAGCGGGCAGGATGTGGTCGAGATGTTCGCCGCTGCCACAGCATAACTATATCCTTTCCCTGGAGTGATACCCTTGGATGTGGCGACGCTGAGAAAGATCCTGGATTTAGAGCGAAAAAGGGGCTATCGAGATGGTGCGGTGATGGGGGGCTTGGATCGCTATCTTCAGCGCTGGGGTAGTGAGGCCGGGGATTCCCGGGCAGGGTCGGCGCTTCTTGACATAAACTATGCTGCACTGAATATAGATGAGCGTAGGGAATGGCTGGAAAGGCTGATCGATTGGCTGGATGGGATCGATGCTGAGGGTCAACTTAAAGCGAAAAGAGAGGATTCCCTCAATTCTCCCATTACCACCATCAGGGGGATCAGCACCGGTCTTGCTACCAAGTTCCGTCGTCTGGGGGTGAGTACGGTGCGAGATATGCTCTACTTCTTCCCCAGGCGCCACATCGATTACAGCAAGGGGAAAACCATCGCTGAGCTTGAGATAGGGGTGGAGCAAACCATCATGGCTACGGTTTGGCAGGCACAGGAGACAATCCTGGGGGGAAGGCGCTCCACCGAGGCCATCGTGGGCGATGAGACGGGGAATATGAGGGTTGTCTGGTTCAACCAGCCCTATCTTGCCCGGAAGCTGCGCACCAACTCACAGCTGGTGTTGAGCGGTAGGGTGAGCCTGTTTAAAGGGATAAAGGTTTTCCAGTCCCCGGAATATGAGCCAATGACTAAGGATTTGATCCACACCGGGCGTCTGGTGCCCCTCTATCCCCTCACCGAGGGGCTGAGCCCTCGCGTGGTGCGTCGGCTGATTAAGGAGACGGTGGACCTCTGGGCACCGAAAATATCGGATTTCCTCCCCGAGGGGGTGAGAAGGCATGCCCGGCTCCTCGGACTGCCTGAGGCGATAAAGCAGGCTCATTACCCAGAAAACGAAAGCCTTAAGGACGGTGCCAGAAAGAGGCTGGCCTTTGATGAGCTCTTCCTCATCCAGTTGGGCGTGCTCTCCAGGAGGAGAGATTGGCGGGAGGGTGGCGAGGCAAACCCAATAAAGCCCGACCGCCAAATGCTGGCATCCTTTCTCAACTCCCTCCCCTTCATCTTTACCGCCGCTCAAAAGCGTGCCCTCGATGAGATCCTTGCTGACCTGGAGAAGGTGAGGCCGATGAGCAGGCTACTTCAGGGGGAGGTAGGCAGCGGGAAGACCGTGGTCGCTACGGCAGCGCTACTAACCACTATAGCCAATGGCTATCAAGGGGCTTTCATGGCGCCAACGGAGATCCTGGCGGAGCAGCATTTTTCGAATATTTCCGCTCTTTTGGCTGAGGCAGGTGGGGGGGAAAATGGTGAGGGTAGTCTACGAACTTTCGCTTCTCTTCTGCCTCATCCTATCAACATAGCCCTGCTTACGGGAAGTATGAAAAAAAGCGAAAAAGAGAGGGTGCATCGGGCGATCTGGGAGGGGGAGGTGGATATGGTGGTGGGCACCCATGCCCTGATTCAAAGGGAGGTGGAGTTTCCCAGGCTTGGGCTGGCCATAGTGGATGAGCAGCACCGCTTCGGCGTGATGCAGCGCTCCGCGCTTCGCCAGAAGGGGCCACACCCCCACCTTCTGGTGATGACCGCCACCCCGATCCCGCGCAGCTTGGCGCTGACCCTGTATGGGGACCTCGACCTATCGGTCATCGATGAGCTTCCCCCGGGGAGGCAGGTGATTAGGACCAGATGGCTTGAACCTGAAGAGCGGGAGAAGGCTTATCGCTTTCTACGCAAAGAGGTGGGGGAGGGACGCCAGGGCTTCATCATCTGCCCCCTCATCGAGGAGTCGGAGGCCATTGAGGCTAAGGCGGCAACGAGGGAATATGAGCGCCTCTGTGGGGAGGTCTTCCCCGACCTTCGCCTGGGGCTGCTCCATGGCAGGCTCAGAGCCTCAGAGAAGGAGGAGGTGATGAGGAGGTTCCGGGGTGGTGAGCTGGACATCCTGGTGGCGACCCCGGTGGTTGAGGTGGGCATCGATGTCCCCAATGCTACGGTGATGCTCATCGAGGGCGCTGACCGCTTCGGTCTGGCGCAGCTACACCAATTTCGCGGTCGCGTCGGCAGGGGCGAAGAGAAAAGCTATTGCATCCTTGTCGCCGAGAGCCCATCGCCGGAGGGAAGGGAGCGCCTCTCCCTGCTGGAGCGCACCCAAGATGGTTTTCTCCTCGCCGAGGAGGATTTGAGGCTCAGGGGTCCCGGTGAATTCTTTGGCACCAGACAGAGTGGACTTCCCGACCTCAGGATGGCGAAGCTTTCCGACATCGGGCTTTTGGAGCTTGCCCGCAGCGAGGCGATTCGCCTTTTCAAACAGGACCCTGGGCTCTCTCGTCCGGAGCATGAGCCTCTGGCTGGGGAAGTGGCCCGCTTTTGGCAGGGTGGAGTCAGCGGGGGTGAGGCATGACGATAAAAGAGGAGATCGCCGAGCTTCTGGAAAAGGCGGCCGATGAGGCGATAAGGAGGAATCTGCTTCCTCCCCTAGCCATGCCTGAGATCCTGCTGGAGCGACCCCAGAATCCAGAGCACGGGGACTATGCCAGCCCCCTGGCCCTAAAGCTGGCACGGGCGGCAAGGATGAACCCCCTAACCATCGCTGAAAGCCTCGCTGGCCTGATCCAGCTCCCCCAGGGGATCGAGAGGATCGCTGTGGCGCCCCCGGGCTTCATCAATTTCTCCTTAAGGGGCGATTGGCTTACCCGGCAGGTTGAGGAGATCTTGAGCGCCGGCGAGGAATACGGCAATGTTGACCTGGGTAAGGGCGCCAAGGTTCAACTGGAATTCGTCAGCGTCAATCCCACCGGTCCCCTCCATGTGGGGCATGGCAGGGGCGCCATCCTGGGCAGCACCCTGGCCAATGTGCTCGCCGCCGTTGGCTACCGGGTGATCACGGAATACTACATTAACGATGCCGGCAGTCAGATGGATG
>JBHIBU010000151.1:0-3260 GCA_046759245.1 Dehalococcoidia bacterium
TCCAGAGAATAAGTTTCAATATGTATCAATCTAACACCCCTTTCTTCAGTCCCCTCTTTGGTAGCCACCGGGTTGTGGTGAACCTCGCCGCCGCAACCGCCACACCAGCCAGCCTTCTAAGCCAACGGCTACAAGAACGGCACCAATAGAGTAGAGGTAGGTGCTCAAAGGGGTAGACGTTTCCAGCAGCAAGAAGTGCCAGGAAGAGATGGACATCATCAAGTTTCGCTCGCCATTAGAGCCGTCCCAGACCTGAAACGCTACAGGGGTGAGCTGGCCTATCTCTAATCGAATATCCTGCGCGTCGCCGGTATCCAGAGTGCGTTTTAATATTACCTTCCATGTGCCTTCGTTCCACACGCCTTGGCCTATCAGGTTCTGGCTCTCTGGTGGCTGACGTGTAAGTAACTGGTCCATGAGCTCTGTTAGAGAGCTTTCATTCGAATCTGCCTCTTGCTTTACCAGGGGCCCCCGTGCCATCATTTCTTGCACCCGCTGGCCGTCAGCCTGCCACAGCCACAGGTTGACGGGGTCGCTCGCCGTACCCCAGAGGAAATGTGGCTTACGCGGACCCTCCTGGAGTTTTTGGGGAAGCTGCATAGCTACAGCATCCCCGTATGAATGGAGTTTCTTCCCGTAGATGTCCCAATCAACGTAGGTACCCTTCAGTCCGATGTCATCATCTGCGCCCACCTGGTGGATAATGTCCTCAAACGGGTCGTCCCACTGCAGCAAGAAAGCCACCTCCTGCTCGTTGTAGACGGACTTCACCGTGAGCAGGTCAACCGAGATGTTTTCCCACCGAGGCCGGACTATCACCTGGCCGGTTAACAGAACATCGAGAGCTGGAGCCTCTGTCCACTGGGGATCATTGGGGTCGGTGGGCAGCTCCCCAGCTATCCGTAGAGAGCGCAGAACAACCTGAGAGGTATCCGGCTCCTCCGAGATTAGGGAAGCAGTATAAGCAGCCAGCGCCCAGCGATCGTCTTCCTCCAGGTCAAAAAGGTAACTGGGCATCGGGGTCCCATCCATGCCGGTAGAGAAACGCGTGTAGATGTCCTTTACAGTATTGTCTCGTTTGTAGCGCCACCCCTTGGTTAGATTGAGAGCGCGGATAGGGTAACCCCAATCATCCTCCAAGGCGTTAGCATCTTCGCCATTGGCCTTTCCTTGCAAGCCATGACATTTCCAGCACTCTGCGGAATCGTAGACTTCTTTGCCCCGAGCAATAAGTTCAGTGGTTATTGCTGGCGGCTCGCCGACTTCTACCACCTCGGGAGTGTATGACGGGTCGAAAATATCAGGGGCGAAGGTCTTGATGTAAACAATGGTATTCTCTATTTCCTCATCGCTCAGGGTGCCCTCCCATCTGGGCATAGAGGTGCCCGGGATACCTTTTTTCACTGTCTCGATAAGGTCGCTGTCCAGAGGGGGCTCCCCCGAAGAAGTAGTGCGTAGCTTGAACATCCCGAGTGTAAAGTCACGGGGTCGGGGGTTGAGGTAAGGAGCTGCCGGCCCATTGCCGTCACCTTTCTCCCCGTGGCAGGAAGCGCAACGCTTCAGGTACACCTGTTCTCCAGCCTCCACCGCTACTGCCGGCGGCTGTTGTCCCTTGGAGGCGTGAGGAGGCGTTACCGAAGAACCTCGAGCTACGGGAGTCATGGTAAAGAAAACGATTATGACCAAGAGTGATACCACGCTCAGCATAAAAGTAAGGTTTTTCCAGTTGCCAACAAAGCTATGGGTTAGACTTATGCGTGATGATTTTTGGTCATGAACCTTCATTGGTGCCCCTCCGGCTGGCGCGGTTCTACACCAGCGATATCGTACTCAGCCATGATTATCTTCCAGATATCTTCATCGCTCAGTTCCTGTTCCCAATTAGGCATCGCCGAGTCCCAGGGACTGGATTCTGCGGGTAAACCCGGATTACCCTCTTTCACCCTCCAGAAAGCAAATGACTCTACCACAGTGGCAATTGTACCAGGGTCAGTAAAATCCGCTGGCTTGAGACGAAAGCCACGAGCCATGGGTCCGGCGCCATCAGCCATAGTCCCATGACAGGGGCGGCAATTGATCATGTAAAGGGCACGCCCTTCCTCAATGTAGCTCGTGCGTGTGGCCTCATCAACGTTGCTGAAGGGGTTGTCTAACTCCTCAAAGGCCTTGGGTAATCCAGGGTGCTGGATGCGTATCATGGTGGGACTGCTCACCTTGGGCATTGTCTGAGTGAATACTACCAGGCCTACCAGCAAGGGGATAACGACTAGTCCCGCCAGTCTCGCTGTCCGGAAGAGACGCTGGTCACCGGGCTCACTCGACTCTGGCCCACGAAGAAAGCGGGCAATAGGAGCGGTGAACTCCGTCTGGTTCTCATCATTCATGCCAATATGTACCGCCAAGCCGATAATAATCAAGACGAGGTAAATAGCTAGCAGGGCGCCCGGCACCGGTAACAAATGCTCGGCTCCTGTGATGAGCTGGGAGAAGTAGGCCACTCCGAAGCGCAAGAAAAGATAGGTTACAATGAGGATAATAACTGTGCTCCAGAAAAGAGACACTCGTCGACGCATACTTATACCTTCCCTTTGCCTGTCATTACTCTTCCTCCTGCCCGGTCTGCAAAAAGGCGAGGATATCGTGGAATTGTTTCACTGACAGCAGCTCACCATAGTTATCCGGCATCAACGAAGGCTGGTCCTCCGCCCGGCGGGAGATATCACTCTTCAAGACGACTATCTCCTCCCCCTCTTTAGTCACCAGGGTAATAGAGACTTCATCCTCGTCACGCAGCACTCCATTAATGGTGCGACCATCGGTAGTGCGTAGTAAGACTGCCTCAAACCCGCTGGCAATCTCGGCACTGGGAAAGAGAATGGACTCAATAATAAAGGGTAAAGTGCGCACACTAGCTACGTCAGTTAGCTCAGGACCGATGTCCCCTCCCTCACCACTGACAGCGTGGCACTGGGCGCAGCCGGCTGTGCTGTTCTGGTCAAAGAAAAGGGTCTTGCCAGCCACCGGGTCCCCTTCCTGGTAGACCCTAAAAGCCTCTTCGACGGCTCCGGCAGCGGCTGCTTCCAGGATAACTCCGGGCAGCTTGATGGCGGTTATGTCCACCTCGCCTCCTAGAGTCTGGAGATAGGTGAGCACTGCCCGAACTTCATCCGGTGTGAGGCTGATGGGAGGCTTGTAGACGAAAGGCATTTCGTCCTTATAACCCTCTACCACATGGGCCGAGGGGTCAGCGATGGATTGCA
>JBHIBU010000152.1:0-3253 GCA_046759245.1 Dehalococcoidia bacterium
AGCTGGAGGGTGAAAGCCGTAGGCGCCGACTTTGAGACCGCATGGAACGAGAGCATCTTCACCACTATGCCAGAATGGATGGCTCCAGCCCCAGCGGTTACGCCCGTTTGGGTCTGGGTCGTGATCGTTCTTGGTGCCATAGTGGCGATTGTGGTCATCGTGCTCATCGTGAGGACGAGGCGACCGGCCTAAGCGCCGAGGCCTAGCATAATAAGAGCCCCCCGATGAATCGGGGGGCTCTTCTTTTTAGGTTCCCACCCACTCGCCCTGCAATCTATTTCTGGGGGACACCCCCGGGCCCCCGCCAGAGGGAGACCCCTCTGGACTCCCCTTTTCTCCGCGGAGGCTGGCAGGTCGGCCAACGCTTGGGGCTAAATGTGGTCGCATTATTGATTGGGGAGTTTGAGGGGGCGTAGCCCCCTCATGATACATGTCAGGGTGGGCGGGTGGGATATAACTAGCCTTTGTAGTCAAGCAACACCACCTGGGTCTCCTCGGGCAGGCCGGTTCTGGTTAGGGACAGCTTGGGCTGGGCCGATTTATCGGCCTTCAGCCCCATCTCCTTGAGGAAACTTTCCACCGGCTCCAGCTTGAAAGGCACGACATCGGTCTTGAAATGCATGGGGATGACGATCCTCGGCTGGAGAAGGCGCACCATCTCTGCGGCGGCGGCGGCATCGATGGTGGAGAGCCCGCCAACGGGCACCAGAAGCACCTCGACGCCGCTCATCTCCTCCACCTGCTCCGAGGAGAGGGCGTGCCCCAGATCGCCAAGATGGCAGACCGTCATCTCCTCCATCTCGATGAGGTAGACGGTGTTCTTGCCCTGCCTTTTCCCCCTCTCTGCGTCGTGGAAGGTGGCGATGCCGGTGATGAAGACGCTGGCGATCTCGTATTCCCCCGGCCCATGAACAATCCGGGGCGCATCGCCAACGCCCGCCACGAAGCTATGGCCGGGGTGAGGGTGGCTTGAGGTAACGATGTCCGCCTTGGGCTTGCCCAGGGAATAGCCAATGCTGCCGTCATAGGGGTCGGTGATAAGGGTTGCCTCCCTCCCTTTTATCCTGAAGCAGGAATGACCGAGCCAGGTGATCTCCATCACCCTCACCCCCTGTGGGGTCGAAGCGGATTCAAGGAACCCGCCAGAATTTCCTCCCTCGATCTACCTCGCCGTTGTAGGCTACCTTGGGGGTTATCCCTCGAGCCGCAGCAGCGATAATTGCCGACTTGATTGCATCGCCAGGGATGAAGGGGATGGCCCCCATCCAGAGAAGCTGCCAGAGGCTGAAAGCTTCCCCTTGCACGAAATGAAGCCACATTCCGAGTCCTAATAGTCCCGGCACATATATCAGGACATAGCTGGCGAAGAGCATGAGCCCAAACATGGTTAGGAAGCTGCGGGCGCGAATATATCGGTCGGTGAAGTAACCCACGAAGAGAGCTGCCGGGATGAAGCCGATGATATACCCACCGGTAGCGCCGACCAACACGCCAACCCCTCCCGATAAGCCGGCAAACCAAGGGACGCCGGCAAACCCAAGCGCGGCATAAATCGCTATGCTTGCTCCGCCCCACCACCGGCCAAGGAGCACAGCGGCAAGGAATATACCAAGGTGCGTACCAACTATCGGTACTGGACTCCAGGGTAGCTGTATCCTGAGCTGAGCCACAAGCCCGGTAACACAGGCCATGCCCAGCGCTAGGGCCAGCTTCTTGGCCCAACTGGCTTCATACCTCCACCTGAAGGCCTCATACTTGTAGCGGTTGAGTGTAGTTACTACTTCCATCTATCCTTTCCCTTTATATAGATAAGCTTGCTCAGCGCGCCCCGGCAAGTGCGTTCAATCTCTCCTCCTTTTTCGAGATAATTACTGTGGTAGATATCAGGCTTTATCTTTTTGGGGGAACTAATTGCTCAGCTGAATGTTCCCCCTTTGGCTATCCTGCCCTTTTTCTCTTAAGCCCAGGCTGCCACCGCAGAACCACGGCGGCCCAGGATAGACCGGCACCAAAGGCAACGAGAACGACCAGATCGCCCTCCTTGATCCTTCCCTCCTCCATCGCTTCACAGAGGGCGATGGGGGGGGATGCCGCAGTGACGTTGCCATAGCGTTCGACGTTGACGAAAATCTTCTCGCTGGGGATGCCCAGGGACCTGGATGCCGCCTGGATGATGCGGTCGTTTGCCTGGTGGGGGATAAAGAGGTCGATATCAGATATCTGGAGGCCGGCGGCCTCCACAGCCTGCCTGGATGCCTCGGCCATCACGGTGACGGCGAACTTGAACACCTCCCTTCCCTCCATAACGATGTGGAAGCCTCCATCTTTAGGCACTTCTGACGGCCTGCCGCAAGGGTGGGGGATATAGAGGAGATCGGCACCGGACCCGTCACTGCCGAGGACAAAGCTGAGCATGTCTGTGGCCTGCTCGTTGGCCTGCACCACCACCGCCCCGGCGCCGTCGCCAAAGAGGACACAGGTGTCGCGATCCTCCCAGTTAACGAGACGGGTTATCGCCTCGCTGCCCACAACCAGAATGTTACTATAGATCCCGGAGGCAACGAACTGATAGGCGATGGCCAGGGCGTGGATAAAGCTGGTGCATCCGGCAACCACATCGAAGGCAGCCGCTTTCTTGGCACCTATGGCGTGCTGCACCAGGAAGGCCGAGGCTGGGGCTATCCTATCTGGACTGGTTGTGCCCACAATGATCAGATCGAGGGAGCTCGGTGATAGGTCAGCAACTTCAAGGGCCCTCTTCCCCGCCTCCAACGCCATGGTGGATGCGGTCTCATCGTCCCCCACAATGCGTCGCTCCCTGATCCCGGTGCGGGCCGTGATCCACTCATCGCTGGTGTCCACCACCCCCTCTAGCTCTTTATTGGTGAGCACCCTCTGCGGCAGATACTTCCCCCATCCCGTGATCGCTGCGTGAAAGCCCAACTCTTACCCCCCTCTAGGTTTCCAGTACTTGCTACCGACGGGCTTGAATGTATTGTGAAAGTATAGCAGACAGAGGCTAGCTGGTCAACCCCTTGACAAGGGAAATAAAAGTCAATTAAAATGTTAGCACTCTCAGTCCGAGAGTGCTAATCGGGGGGTTAAGAATGCTCTCCCAGAGGAAAGAGAACATACTGAGAATAATCGTTAGCGAATATATTTCCCAGGCGAACCCTGTGGGCTCAGATGCCATTGCCAGAAGGCATGGGCTGGGGGTAAGTGCCGCCACCATCCGAAACGAGATGGCACGCCT
>JBHIBU010000153.1:0-3235 GCA_046759245.1 Dehalococcoidia bacterium
AGCCAGCCTTCCCCCTTTTAATTTTTCGATGACTTTCTCCCCAATTGGCTTGCTGCTCCCCTTCCGATAAATCGTCCGAAATCCTCCCTCCCCTAGCGAGAGGGAGTCAGAAGCCCTCTCCTGTTAAGGGAGATGGAAAGAAGTGCTCGCTTGCTTGACTTTTCCCCAGTGCTATGGTAAATTCCCCTAAAGCTAAAATGCTTTATATTTGGAAAGGAAGCAGCGATGGCATCCGCCCGGCGCCCTGAGCAGCCTCTGCGCCCAATGCTGATAGATATCAATCTCGCCCCCACTGAGGTGCGGCGACCTCCTATATCTATATCGCTGTTCAGCGTCACCCTTGTCATCCTGGCCCTGGTCGGTGGCTATCTGCTATTCCCCTTCACTACGTTCGCCCAGTTGTATCGCTGGCCCGATATCCCCAACCTCTACCAGGTAGTGACCGCTTGGCAAGACTATGTCAGTGACCAGAAGACCATGCTTTCGGCCAGGCAGACAGAACTGGATCGCCTCATGGGCCTGGCGGGCCAGGCTGCCGATTTGCGAAGCCAGATCGATGAGCGTGAGACCCGGCTCAATGCCATGGACCAGGATTACCCCGTTTTCTCCCAGGGAGTGATGGAATGGTCAACGGTACTGAAGAAGATCGATCAGGTGGCCCCCAGCGGGATTGCCATCCTCTCCATCACCCAGGGGTCCGAGGTGACCATCGAAGGCATCGCTGAGACTGGCAATGACATCTGGAGCTATGCTAGCCGCTTGGCAGAAACAGAGCTATTCTCCAGGGTTGAGGTTACAGAAGCGATATTTGTGCCCCCAGCTAGCCCCACTCCTACCCCCACACCAGCGCCAACCCCAGCCCCCGCCCCCCTGCCAACGGGCTGGTCCTTTATCATCACCGTGACACTAACCGGGGGTAGCCAATGAGAAGGCTCTCCAGCTTTCAGCTTATCTTCCTCTTGCTCGTGATTGCCCTTTTGGCGGGGAATGCATATTTCGGTTACCGGTTCTATCAAGCCGTTCGGATGCAGGCGGCGCTAGCTCAGGATATAGCGGCAGTGGAGGTACAGATAGCAGCGCTGGGGCAGATATACAACATCGATGCCTTGCAAGCGGAGCTTGCCGCCCTTGAGCAGCAACTGGATGATTCCCCTTTCCCCAAGGAGGTTGAGAGCACAGATATCTTTAACTTGGTCAGGACCTCGGGAAACAGAGCTAATGTGGACTGGTCCTTTGCCGAAGTCGGTGAGACTGAGGAGGAAATAGATGGAAGCCCCTATAAATATCGCGTTTTCTCCTACGAGATAGAAGCCACCGGCACCCTGACCAACATATTCAATTTCATCACCCGAATCGAGGCAGATGCGCCATATAACACGCTCAAAATGGACGATGTTGAACTCACTTATGATAGTACAACTGGAGACTGGACGATAGCCTTCGATATATTGGTCTTCGCCCAACCGCTATAGGAGGCGGGTTCTTGGCTAAGCAAATCTTATCTTTAAGCCTTGAGGGCACCACCCTGAGGATCCTCAGCGCCAACGGTGATTCGGTGGAGTCCTGGGACAGCGTGCCCTTTAACCCCCGATTTATAAGAAATGGCTACGTTGCTGACCCCGAAGGGCTGGGACAGGTGATCAAGAATGCCCTGGAGGAGAGGAAGCTCGCCAAAGGCAGGGTAGTGTGTGCCCTCTCCGCAGTGGGCACTACCTCGCGAATTCTGAGCCTGCCTAGGGTAGAGAGAGGACAATTGGAGATCATAGTTAATCGCGAGGCGAGAAGGGTATTGGGCGGTTCTCTGGACGATAGCTACCTTCATTGGCGGGCCTTGCCCATAAGAACCGCTCAACAGCAGGTCTATCTGCTCACCGTCCCCAAGGAGCCGCTCCACGCCCTGATGAAGGCCATGGCAATGGCGGGCCTAAAGCCTAGGCTTATTGACTTGAAGCCCCTTGCCCTGATGAGGGCGGTGAACCGAAGGGATGCCATCATTGCCAACGGTGAGAGCAATAGCGTGGAGGTGGTTATTGTAATCGATGATGTCCCTACCTTGATTCGCAGCACCTTTCTCGGCGAAGAGCTGCTTTCTGCGGACTACGCTGTGGGGCGAATTAGCGATGAGCTGGTGCGCACCATAACCTTTTACAACGATAGCCACCACGATGATCCGCTTAACCCCGAGCTTCCCATCTACTGCACCGGCGCTGTTGCCGGCAGTGTACCCTTTGCCATAAATGTCGCCACCCTCACCGGGCGTCCCATAGAACCCCTTGAGCCGCCTTTGCGCTATCCTGCCGAGATGCCAGCAGCCCATTATATGGTGAACATGGGGCTGGTCCTTAGGGCCTTATGACCGCTCTTGAGATAGCTCTCTTTGCCCTCCTCGGACTCGCTGTGGGCAGCTTCCTCAACCTTTGCATCGACCGTCTGCCCCTGGGGAGGTCGATAATCAGCCCCCCCTCTCACTGCGACGCCTGCCAGCAGAGGCTCAAAGCACAGCATTTGGTTCCCCTATTTAGCTATCTGTGGCTACGCGGTCGCTGCCGCTATTGTGGCGCTCACATTCCGCGGCGACTTCCCCTCGTGGAGCTAGCGACTGCCCTCCTCTTCGCCTTCCTCTCCTGGCAATACGGGCTCAGCCTCCAGCTTGGCATGGCCCTCGTTTATGGCAGCCTTTTTCTGCTTATCTTCGTCATCGACCTGGAGCATGGGCTTGTTCTGAATAACCTTGTTTACCCGGGGATGGCTCTGGCCTTTGTCTTTTCTTTCTTTTGGCCCGAGCTTGGCGTAGTAAGGGCACTTTTAGGGGGGGTTATAGGCTTTGGTCTGATGCTCATCCCCTATCTCATCTCTCGAGGAGGCATGGGCGGGGGGGATGTCAAGCTGGCGGGGCTTATAGGATTGGCCACCGGCTTCCCGCTGATCTTTCTCGCCCTGTTCCTGGGTATCTTAAGCGGCGGGATTGTCGCTATCGCTCTGCTTATCTCTGGTGTGAAGTCCAGAAAGGAGCCTATCCCCTTTGGCCCCTTTCTCGCCGCCGCAGCCATGGTCACCCTCATCTGGGGGCCGGCGATGTACCAATGGTATATAGGTTTGCTGTAAAGGGTGAGGGTGAACAAGATTATTTATTCTGAGTCGTCGGGGGCTATTCTCTGGCGGACGGCGTAGAGGGCAGCCTGAGTGCGGTCGGAGAGGTGCAGCTTTTGTAGGATGTTGCTGACATGGGTCTTTA
>JBHIBU010000154.1:0-3213 GCA_046759245.1 Dehalococcoidia bacterium
CCTGCTCCCCGAAGAGGTCGGTCTCCGTCTCCTCGGCGAAGGTGGTCTCCAGGACCCCTGCCCTGGTGCAGCCGATGCCCTTGGCGTAGGCCAAAGCAAGCTCCTTCGCTTTGCCTGAGGCATCCTGATGGACAGCGACAAGCGCCGGGGCGCTGGCGCCCTCGGTATAGAGGCGGCGCAGCATATGGCCCGGGCACTTGGGCGCTATCATGCTCACATCGACCTTGGGGGGTGGTATGATCTGGTTGTAATGGATGTTGAAGCCGTGGGCGAACATCAGCATATTGCCCTTGGTGAGCCCCTTTTCGATGGCGCTGTAGTAGACCTCGCGGTGGAGCTGGTCGGGGACGAGCATCATGACTATATCTGAAGCCTTGGCCACCTCAGCGGCAGTCGCTACCCTTAGTCCGGCTTTCTCAGCGTTGCTCCAGCTCTTGCTGCCCTTCTGGAGACCGACCATAACCTGGCATCCACTCTCCTTCAGGTTCAGGGCGTGGGCGTGCCCCTGGCTGCCGAAGCCGATGACGCCCATGGTCTTGCCCTTGATGAGGTTCAGGTTTGCGTCCTTGTCGTAATAGATCTTGGCCATTTTCCACTCCTTACAGATTTGATATTGCGTCGGCGCCTTTCCTCTTCTTAGGGCGAGCGGCCTCTTGCTGAGGCTTTTCCTCCGCTACTGTAATGGGACCCGCCGCTCCCCTGGTCATGGCGATACGACCGGTGCGCGCTATCTCTTTGATGCCGAAGCCCTTGAGCAGGAGAAATAGGGAATCGATCTTGTCGTCATCCCCGGTGACCTCCACCACCACGGAATCGGCGGCGACGTCCACTATGCTTGCCCTGAAGATGTCCACAATCTGGATGATCTCGCTCCTTGTGGCGGGGTTGGCTCTCACCTTTATCAGGGCCAGCTCTCGGTCTACTGTGCTTTCATCGGTGATGTCCATGACCTTGACCACGTCGATGAGCTTATCGAGCTGCTTTCTCACCTGCTCCACCGCGGTGGCGGTGCCATCGACCAGGATGGTCATCCTGGAGAGCCCGGGAATCTCAGTATGCCCCACAGCGATGCTCTCGATATTGAAGCCACGCCTTCGGAAAAGGCTGGCCACCCGGTTGAGCACCCCGGGCTTGTCTTCCACCAGGGCTACTAAGGTGTGCTTAGCCATTACTTTGCGCTAACCTCCTCCCTAGGCTGTTCCAAGATCTCGGCGAGAGCGGCACCTGGGGGCACCATAGGGTAAACGTTCTCCTCAGGCTCGACCACAAAGTCGATGAGGAAGGATCCTTGATGCTCCATAGCCCTTTCAATGGCGGGGATTACCTGAAGCTTATCCGTTACCTTGACGGCGGCGATGCCATAGGCCTCGGCCACCTTAACGTAGTCGGGACCGGCCAGGGGTGTGGCTACATAGCGACGCCTATAGAAAAGCTGCTGCCACTGCCTCACCATTCCCAGAAACCTGTTATTGAGGATCGCTATCTTCACGGCAAGGTTCTCCTGAGCGATGGTGCCCAGCTCCTGGATGGTCATCTGAAACCCACCATCGCCAGCGATACACCAGACTGTCTCCTCAGGACATGCCACCTTGGCGCCCACCGCTGCTGGGAGCTCAAACCCCATCGGTCCCAGGCCGCCGCAGGAGATCAGGGTGTCGGGCCTCTCATACTGGAAGTAGTGGGCGGACCACATCTGGTTCTGCCCCACGCCGCTAACGACGATGGCCTTGCCCTGGGTTATCTCATAGATCTGGCGCACCACATACTGAGGAAGCAGGCTCTCCGTCTCCCTTATCGCCGTTGAGGGATGCTCCCTTTGCCACTCCTCGATCTGGGAGATCCAGTCAACGCGGCTCTGTGGGCTCACCTGCGCATTGAGCGCCTCTAGAACGTTCTTCACATCGCCGACAATGGGCACATCCGCCCGCACATTCTTTCCTATCTCTGCGGGGTCGATATCGATATGGATAAACTGGGCATGGGGGGCGAATCCGCTCACCTTTGCTGTAGCTCGGTCATCGAATCTCATCCCAATAGCGATAAGGAGGTCAGTGGCGTTTACTGCCATGTTGGCATGGACCATGCCGTGCATCCCCAGCATCCCCAAGCTAAGTACGTGGGACTGGGGAAAAGAGCCAATTCCGAGGAGGGTGGTGATCACCGGTATCTGTCCCTTCTCCGCCAGCTCCTTGAGCTGGGGGCAGGCTCCCGATATGATCACGCCCCTGCCGGCGATGATCACAGGGCGTTTTGCCTCGTTGATCAGCTTTGCTGCCTTCTTCACCTGTGCTGGATGACCCTGAAGCGTTGGCTTATAGCTTCTCAGGTTCACCTTATCGGGATAGCGAAACTCCGCCTCCTCGATAAAGACATCGCGCGGTACATCGATAAGAATGGGCCCCGGCCTCCCCGTTGAGGCAATGTGGAAGGCCTCATTAACCACGGCGGCCACATCGTCGGCTCGCATCACCAGATAGTTGTGCTTTGTGATGGGGAGGGTGATGCCGGTGATGTCTATCTCCTGGAAGGCATCTTTGCCAATGAAAGGTCTTGCCACCTGTCCCGTTATTGCCACTATTGGCGAGGAATCGAGATAGGCACCGGCGATTCCAGTGACCAGGTTGGTGGCTCCGGGACCTGAGGTGGCGACGCACACCCCCACCTTCCCCGAGGCTCGGGCATAGCCGTCGGCGGCATGGGAAGCCCCCTGCTCATGGCGAACCAGGATGTGGCGCAGTTGGGGGTAGTCGGGCAAGACGTCATAGAAGGGGAGCACCGCCCCGCCAGGGAAGCCGAACATGACCTCCACCCCTTCCTTGATCAGGCTCTCACACAGAATCTGCGCTCCAGTTAGCTTCATATACCCCCCTATCTCTCGAACACTGCTCCTTTACTTGCTGAGGTTACACTCTGGGCATAGCGCAAAAGATAGCCCTTTTCCACTCTGGGTTCAAATTTGGGGAGCTCCGAAAGTCTCCTTTCCAGCTCCTCCCCGTTTAGCTCCACATCGATCTTGTGATTGGGGATGTCTATCCTCACCATATCGCCATCCCTTAATGCGGCGATGGGACCTCTGGATGCCGCCTCGGGGGAGATATGGCCGATAGCAGCCCCCTTTGTCGCCCCGGAGAACCTGCCATCGGTAATTAGAGCCACCTTATCATCAAGCCCCATGCCGCTTAAAAGCGCTGTGGGGCCCAGCATCTCCCTCAT
>JBHIBU010000155.1:0-3212 GCA_046759245.1 Dehalococcoidia bacterium
GCCATAATGTTGGGCTGGGCCGACAGGCTTTTGGGGGCAGTCTTTGGCTTTGTGGCGGGGGCGGTGATCTGCGGCGCCCTTCTCGCCCTCTTCGCCCATTTTCTGGATATAGAAGGAACGGTAAGCCAATCGTGGATTGCTTCCATACTTTTGGATCGCGTCCCTCTTCTGCTTGCCCTGCTTCCCGAGGAGTTCGATGCGGTGCGCGGCTTCTTTCCGTAAACAGCGATCCTCAAGAACAGCCTATCGAAAGAGGTAGGCGATTCTCTGTCACAGCGCCCAGTATGAAAAAGGGGAGCGATGTCGGCAAAGCCCCATTGGCTTTATGTGCCGGAATGGCTTGTTGACGAGGTTTGGCATTTTCCCTACGCCTATAAAACCTTCAGCAAATATATCCCTCAAGAGGCGCTGGTGTTGGAGGTCGGCTTTGGCAGCGGGCGAATCCTGTCCCGAATCGCCAAGGAGCTGAACTGTAGATGCGTTGGCGTCGATCTTGAGGACGGAGCCTTCCAGTCGCTTTCCTTCTTCTCCCATCGCTATGGGGTGAAGGTTGAGGCGGTAAAGGGCAACGGCTTCACCCTTCCCTTCAAAGACAACAGCTTCGACGTGGTCTACTCCGAGGGGGTGATCGAGCATTTCCCCCCTAGTGAGTCTGAGGAGATGGTGAGGGAGCATGTTCGGGTTTGTAAGCAGGGAGGGCTGGTGATGGTCTCCGCACCTAATAAATTCGCTCTTTTCCATTCTGTGACAAAGTTTTTGCTGGGAAAGAGGTTTTTATTTTATCCGGAGAACAGTCTCTCCATCTTCGAGCTTTCTCGATGGATGTCCAGGGCTGGGTTGACCCCGATAACGAAGGATGGATTTGCCTTCGGCTGTCAATTCTTCATGTTCAAGGCATTTTTTCTGGACCAAGCACTGCCCCCCAGGATGAGGGATATCGGGGCCAGGGTGCTCAAATTCTTCAATGGAACAGCCATCTATCACTTCGAGAATCCGCTGTTGAACTCCCTCATTGGCTTTCAGACCCTGGTCGTAGGGCATAAAAGTAAATAAACTGTACGCCAAGCCATTCCAACGCTTAGAGGCAATGGCTTTTTCGCCCTTCGACACCCATCGGGGCGCTCTTTTTCACAAGGGAGAGCCGCTTCTTATATTATGGTGGCGCTAGTAGGTTCCGGGGGCAGGTTCCTCCCCTGGGTTTTGTGTGCGCCACTTCGCCAGCAACTGCTCCTTCGTTTCCTTATGGGCGGGGTCAGGGATACAGCAATCGTCGATGGGACATACCTCCGCACAGCGCGGCGATTCATACCACCCAACGCACTCGGTACACTTTTCCGGGTCGACTACATAGATCGTCTCGCCCTCGCTAATCGCCTCGTTTTTGCATTCTGGTTCGCAAGCGCCGCAACTAATGCACTCCTCAGTAATCTTATAGGCCACCTTTCATACCTCCTTTAGTAATTTTGAGATCGGCCCTTCAGTCTTGGCCACCCCCCTATTGGCTGAAGCAATCGAATCCTGATCAAGCTATACGAACTCTGCGCCGATATGCCCCTCCTTCTCCAGTTCGGCATACTCTTCGTCAGATACCTTGAGGATCTCCTTATAGACATATTCATTGTGCTCCCCGAGGCGAACCGGTGGCAGGCGCAACTGGTTTGGGGTCTTGGACATCCTAAAGGGGAGGCCGGGATAGAGGTGGGTGCCACAATCGGCATGGGTGAGCTCCTCAAAGAAGCCACGCGCCCTCAGGTGGGGGTCGCTATAGGCATCCTTCTCATCGAGGACCGGTCCCGCGGCTACCCCCTCCTTTTGCAGGAGGTGCATGACCTCATAGGCATCGTGCTCCCTGGTCCACTCAGCGATGAGCCTATCCAGCTCATCATGATTCTTATAGCGGCTCAGGGAATCGGAGAATTTTTCATCCTTGGTCCAACCGGGGTTTCCCAGGGCACGGCAGAAGCCCTGCCACTCCTGGTCGTTGCTGATGGTAATGTTCACCCAGGTATCCACAATCTCCACCAGCGGCTTCCCCATTCCGCCAGGTACCCACTTGCCCGTTACATCCTTGCAGCGGTAGCAGCCCTGGACCGCACCATGGAAGTCGCGATTTCCCATCCTCTCCGTGATCCTCCGGTTCATGGTGTAGTCCATCACCGCCTGGGAGAGGTGGGGTATGGAGGACTCCACCTGAGCCATGTCGATGTACTGCCCCTTCCCAGTTTTCTGTCGCTGATACAGCGCCATCACTATAGCGAGGGCAGCATTTATACCCCCCGCTTCATCGGTGTGGAAGATGGTGGATGTGGCAGTCGGCTCCTCATCGACATAGCCCCTTATGTAGGTGTGACCGCCGAACCCCTCCTGGTGGGCACCAAGGGCCCGATAGTATTTGTAGGGACCAGTGCCCCCAAAGCCGGGAAGGGAGAGATAAATCAGCCTCGGGTTTACCTCTTTAAGATCCTCCCAGGCTATTCCCAGGTGCTCCTTAACACGGGGAGAATTGCTCTCCAGGAATACATCCGAGACCTTGATCAGCCTCTTGAAGATGTCCGTCCCCTTGGCTGTCCTCAGGTTGACGGTCATGCTCAGCTTGTTTCGGGCGTGGGCATTAAATAGGAGAAAGGTATTATGTGCGGTATTGGGATCATGGCCCGGCTTCTTGTGACCAGCATATCCCACGCGATCCTTAATCAGCCCCTCGGGCGGCTTCATCATAATGCCCCTGGTATACATGGGGAAATGTTGACAGCTTTCCACCCTGATCACCTCAGCCCCCCAGTCGGCGAGAAACATGGCAGCATAGGGGCCAGCCCAGATCACGGTAAGGTCGGTCACCCTTATCCCCTCCAATGGTAGCTTTGCCATCTCAAACCCCGTTTTTGGAACCTGTTGCCGTGGTAGACGGTCTACTCTACGGCTTTGGCGGGTTCTTGCCAAGCGATGCCTTTTCGCTCCGGAGGTCAGTGCTAGATGACCCTCGCCTCCTTGAGCTTTACCAGGTCTTGCCTGCTGTATCCTAGCCTGTCGCAGTAGATCTCCTCATTGTGCTGTCCCAGAAGGGGCGCCGACCTCCTGATCACCCAGGGCATCTCCTCCGCCTTGATGGGCGCTCCAGGATAGGTGAGCTTCCCCGTCATCGGGTGGTCGATCTCCGCCCAGAACCCCCTCTCCCGAAAGTGGGGGTCATTGAGAAGCTCCTCCATATTGAG
>JBHIBU010000156.1:0-3198 GCA_046759245.1 Dehalococcoidia bacterium
GGGAATTTTTATCCTCCGGGCATGCCCAAAAGGGAGTGGCTTTACTACTATTCTCGCGAATTCAATACCTGCGAAATCAATGCCACCTTTTATACCTTGCCCAGGCCATCCACCCTGGAGTCCATGGCGAAAAAGACGAAGGAGGGCTTTCTTTTCACCGTTAAGGCAAACCAGCAGATGACCCATGAGCAGAAAGACAATGAAGAGGTGTTTAAGGGCTTTCGAAAGATGCTCAATCCGCTAATAGATAGGGGAAAGATGGGCTGTGTGCTTGCTCAGTTCCCCTATAGCTTTAGATTCAATCGCAAAAATCGCGACTACCTGGAGATTTTTAGGGAGAGACTGGGGGATTTGCCCATCGTTGTCGAATTTCGCAACGCCCAGTGGCTGAGGCGAGAGGTCTTTGACTGGCTTCGCCACAACGGGCTGGGCTTTTGTTGCGTTGATGAGCCTCAATTGCCCAATTTGCTGCCGCCTATTGCTGAGGCAACAAGCAAGATAGCCTATGTGCGCTTCCACGGGCGCAATGCAGAAAAGTGGTGGCAGCATGAACATGCCTACGAAAGATACGACTACTCTTACTCTGCGGAAGAGCTTGCGGAATGGCTGCCAAAGATCCGTAGCCTCGATACTATGGCGCAAAGAACCTTTGTTTTCGCCAACAATCACTGGAGAGGGCAAGCGGTAGCTACAATCCGACAGCTAAGAATGATGCTTGATTGAGCCCCTTTATTCTTTTCGAGCAGGGTGTTGGGCATGCCTGAAGCGCCTCGCCAAGGGCTTATCAAAGGAATGGCCTTTTTCCTTACTGCCTCGATAGTGTTGGCTGTAGACCAGGTCAGCAAATTCTTGATCAGGGCCAACATGTCTCCCGGGCAATCGATACCGGAGGATGGTCTTTTCAGAATCACCTACGTTACCAATACAGGGGGTGTTTTCGGCATCCTGAGCAACCAAGCCTTCCTGATCCTGCTCACCACTGTCATTGGCATTGCCGCTATCCTTCTCTATTCCCGATATCCCATCTTCAACAGGATACTGGTCAGGATTGCCCTGGGGCTGCTCCTTGGCGGCGCTTTGGGTAACCTGATAGACCGCCTCTCCTTAGGATGGGTGGTCGATTTTATCGACCTCGGTTTCTGGCCGGTGTTCAATCTCGCTGATTCCGCCATCGTCCTCGGCGTCATTCTTCTCCTCTACTACTTCATATTTGTGGTGAGAAAGGAAGAGCGGCTTAACAAAAATGAATAGGAAGCTTCGGTTCGCCGTAGATAAAACGGGGATTCGGCTCGATAAATACATCGCTCAGGAGTGCCCGGAGCTCTCTCGCTCCCATGTTCAGAAGCTGATAAGCGAGGGTTATATCACCGTCAACGACCGTGCGGCAAAGGGGAGCCTGAAGCTCAATACTGGGGATAAGATCAGCGCCATAATACCGCCATCGGCTCCCCCTTCCCTCCTTGCTGAAGAAATGCCGCTAAACATCATCTATGAGGACCGCGACCTCTTGGTGGTGGATAAGCCAGCGGGGCTCGTTGTTCATCCTGCCCCCGGTCAGCCGAGTCATACCCTGGTGAACGCAATCCTCGCTCACTGCCCCGACCTGTCAAGGGTCTCATCTCGACCGGGAATTGTGCACCGCCTGGACAAGAACACATCGGGGCTCATGGTGGTCGCCAAGAACGATGCTGCGCAGCACAACCTCTCAGGCCAGATCAAGGGTCGCACCGTGGTAAAGCGATACCTAGTGCTTGTTGAGGGGCATCTCTCCCCGGAGAGAGGCATTATCGAGGCCCCCATCGGGCGTGACCTTCGGCACCGAAAGAGGATGGCTGTGGTCTCCGATGGCAGAGAGGCACGCACTCAATACCGGGTTATCAGCTATCTGGATAACTATACCCTTCTTCAGGTAACCCTGGAGACCGGGCGCACCCACCAGATAAGGGTCCACCTCTCCGCCATCGGCTATCCTGTGGTCGGCGATGAGGTCTATGGAGCTAGGTCACCCTTCCTGGGGAGACAGTTTGTTCATGCCCACCACCTCGGTTTCAGGCTACCCAGCACCGGGGAGTATGTGGAATTCAGCTCAAAGCTAGCTCCCGATTTGGAGGAGGCGCTAAAACGCCTTTCGGCGATGCCTCACTAGAGCGTCTCCATTGTAGAGCTTTTGTCAAGGTGCTAGAATGGACTGGAGAACAAAAAATGAGCAATGCCTCTCCCCGAGTAGCGCTGGTCAAGGGTGATGATCGCTATGCCAACATAAGGAAGGCCCTGGAGCTGATCGAGGGAGACATTCACCTCGAGGGGGCAGCAAAAATACTGGTTAAGCCGAATCTAATCTCCATCGCCAGGCAGCTGGCCATCACTCATATCGATGCCCTGAGAGCGCTCCTTGACTTCCTCAAGGAGCGTACCTCATGCCAGATTATCATTGGGGAGGGAACAGGTACAGGCTCGCCTGACACCATGACAGCCTTCAGGCGTCTGGGATATTTCAACCTTGGGGAGCGCTATAATGTTCGATTCGTGGATTTGAATATCGATGAAGGGGAACCCGTCGAGATTCTCGATTCCCAGCTAGGGCCTTTGACCGTGATGCTGGCGAAGAGCGTGGTCGATGCCGATTATCGCATCTCGCTTTGTCCCCCCAAAACCCATGATTGCGTGATCATCACCCTCTCGCTGAAGAATATGCTGGTAGGCAGCTTGAGGCGCAAAGAGAATGCAGTTGCAGCAAAGCTCGCCTCCCTTGCCAACTTGATGCCACTGAGAACATCGCCCTCCCTCTGGGTAGGGCTAGCTGCTCGCTGGATCAGGATAAGCGGAAACGATAAGGTCAAGATTCATCAGGGCTACCCTGCGATAAACCTCAACCTCTATAAGCTGGCCAGGATCATCCCTCCCCATCTTTCGCTGATCGATGGCTTTGAGGCTATGGAAGGGGAAGGGCCTACCGAGGGGGAGAAGGTCGATCTTAGAATCGCTTTGGCAAGCACGGATTTCGTCGCCTGCGATAGCATAGCGGCCAGGATCATGGGTTTTGACATCGCCGACATCGGCTATCTCCGCTATTGTCATCAGGCAGGCCTGGGACAGGGGGACATCTTAAAAATCAACATCATCGGGGAGAGCATTGAGGCCTGCGCTCGAACCTTCAAGCCCCATCCCAGCTTCCAGAGACAGCTAAAATGGCATATC
>JBHIBU010000157.1:0-3169 GCA_046759245.1 Dehalococcoidia bacterium
TCAGCCTGGCCTCTATCCTCGCCGGCTCGATGGGGAGCAGCCGCCACAACAGCGGCCTCTGGGTCATGGTGGTCACAAACTGGTTGTACGATAGATATACCTCATCGATGAGTCCCTCACTATAATCATCGATGACCACGCGGGCGATGGGGAGGATATCGAGTAGCGATGGCCGGTCGCCAAGGCGGGTGAACTCGGCACGCACCTCCTGCCCATAGCGCACCATGAAATCCCTCCCCTTACGACCGATAGCAATAATAGTCACAGGGACGCTCTGCTCCAGAACAAAGCTCACTGTCCTTCGATTGACATTGGTATTGAGCCCGCCACATAGGCCCCGGTCAGCAGTGATATGGACTACAGCGATCCTGTTTACCGGCCTTTGAGCCAGCAAAGGGTGGATCTCATCGCCATCCCGGCGCTGGGCGGCGAGGTCGGCCAAAACCTGCCCCATCCTCTCGGCGTAGGGGCGTGCAGCGATGGTGCGCTCCTGAGCCCGCCTCATCTTTGAGGCGGCGACCATCTCCATGGCCCTGGTGACCTTGGCTGTGCTCTGAACGCTTCTGATGCGGCGCCTGATCTCACGAATGGTGGGCATCTTTTCGCTCTGTTAACCTTTGAGTTTCCGTCCTCTATGGCTATGGAACGCCCTACTTATGACTGGGATGTTGTTACCAGCTTAATAGGGTACCGTCTCCTTGAACTCGGCTATCGCCTTCTTCAGCGCCTCCTCGGTCTCACCGCTGAGCGCCTTATCTTGGGCGATGCGCGCGCCGATTTCGGGGTGGCTCATCTCCATGAAGCGGTGAAAATCCCTCTCAAAGGCCCTCACCCTCTCTATGGGGACGTCATCGAGGTAGCCATTGATCACGGCGTAGAGGATGGTCACCTCTTGTTCCATAGGCATGGGGATATACTGAGGCTGCTTCAGCACCTCGGTGATTCGCTGTCCCCGTTCCAATTGGGCCCTGGTTGTCTTATCCAGTTCGGCGGCGCCGAATTGGGCAAAGGCAGCCAGCTCTCGATACTGAGCAAGGTCCAGCCTCAGCTTGCCAGCCACCCGCTTCATCGCCTCGGTCTGAGCGGCACCCCCCACCCGAGAGACGGAAAGCCCCACATTGAGCGCCGGCCGAATCCCGGCATTGAACAGGTCGCTCTCCAGGTAGATCTGACCATCGGTGATGGAGATAACGTTGGTGGGGATATAGGCCGATATGTCTGCAGCCTGGGTTTCGATAATGGGCAGGGCAGTGAGCGAGCCGCCGCCGTATTCAGGTGCCATCTTTGCCGCCCGCTCTAAGAGGCGGCTGTGAAGATAGAATATATCCCCGGGATAGGCCTCGCGACCCGGCGGGCGGCGCAGCAATAAGGAGAGCTGACGATAGGCCCAGGCATGCTTGGAGAGGTCGTCGTAGATAATCAGCGCATCCCGCCCCTGTTCCATAAACTCCTCTCCAATGGCGCAGCCGGCGTAGGGGGCGAGATACTGCAAGGCGGCGGGGTCGGAGGCTTGGGCGGAAACCACGATGGTATGCTCCATAGCTCCGTAGTTCTCCAGAATGGACACCGCCTGAGCAACCTTGGAGGACTTCTGTCCGATAGCAACATAGATACAGATGAGGTCGCCTCCCCTTTGGCTGATGATGGTATCGAGGGCGATGACGGTCTTGCCGGTGGAGCGATCGCCGATGATCAGCTCCCGCTGTCCGCGCCCGATGGGGATCATGCTGTCGATAGCCTTGATCCCGGTATGAACCGGGGTATCCACAGACTTGCGGCGCACCACATTGGGGGCCACTCGCTCTACAGGGCGGGTTTTTTCATACCTTATCGCCCCCCTGCCATCGAGGGGCTCACCCAGGGGGTCTACCACCCTGCCCACAAGGGCATCCCCTACGGGGACCTCGGCAATCCTTCCCGTACAGCGCACCTCATCCCCCTCCTTGATCTCGGCGTAGTCACCAAGGATCACCACACCAACGCTATCCTCCTCCAGGTTAAGGGCGATACCTATGACGCCATTGGGAAACTGAAGTAGCTCGTTATACTTGGCCCCAGCGAGGCCGTGAATACGGGCAATGCCATCGCCCGCCTCAACCACAGTGCCCACATCCACCATTGCCACCGTGGTGCCAAACTGTTCGATCTGCTGTCTGATGATAGAAGCGATGTCTTCACCACGAGCCATCTAATTCACCTCCGGCTTATCTACCGATCAGGCTCTCCCTCAGGGAGAGAAGCCTGTTCTTCGTGCTTCCATCGATGAGCTTATCGCCAACCCTGGCGACGAGGCCACCGATGAGGGAGGGGTCAACCCTTGTGCTGAGCACAATCTCCTTGCCCACCATGTCGCCGAGTCGATGAGTCACCTTATCCTTTTCCTCCTCATCGAGGGGGACGGCTGTAGCCACCTCGGCATGGGCAATGCCCCGATGATCATCCACCAGGCGCTGATACTCACTAGATATATCCTCCGCAATCCTCAGTCTTCCCTTGGCCACCAGGAGATAGGCCAGGTTCATCGCCAGCGGGGTTACCCCCTCAAGTCGCTGGCTCAAAATCCTCGCCTTTTCGCTGAAGGGAATCTTGGGGCTCTCCAGCAAGGGGTAAAGAAGGGGGTCTTTTATGGCTTCGGCCATCCTCTCCAGGTCCCCTCGCCATCCCTCCAGCTCATCCCGCTCCAGCGCAATCTGAAACGCCGCCTGGGCATGCCTTCTTGCAGAAGCTCTCGCCATCCTATTATCCCTTGCCTTTGGGACCCTCCTCAAGAACCTCGTCGATAAGCCTTCGATGCTTCTCTTTATCCAGGGTCTCGCTGATCACCTTCTCCGCAGCCACTATCGCCAGCTCAACAAACTGGCGGCGCAAATCCTCAATAGCCTCATCCCTCTCCCTATCGATCTCAAGGCGAGACCTGGCCATGATCGATTCTGCCTCCCGACGAGCCTCCAGGCGCGCCTCCTCCTTAACTCGCTCCCCCATCTGCCCCGCTTGAGCCACTATAGCCTGCCCCTCCCTGCGGGCAGCCTCCAGCTGCTCTCTAACCCGCTCTTCCGTCTCCGCCATCGTCACCTTGATCTGCTCCGCCTGGTCCATGCTCTCCTTTATCCTGTTGGAACGCTCATCAAGTATCCTCCGCACAGGCTTATAGAGCAAGAAGGTGAGAAGG
>JBHIBU010000158.1:0-3114 GCA_046759245.1 Dehalococcoidia bacterium
AGGATAGAGGATGAGGTCAAAAAACTCCTTGGCGGCGAGCAGGTCGAGGGGGCTGATTTCTACACCCCTCTGTTTAGCAGCGGCAACCTCGTGGATTATCTGCCGGGGGAGGCCATCCTCATCCTCGACCGGCCGGCGCAAATCGAGGAAGCGGTCAGGGAACTGGATGCTCAGGCGAGGGAGCTGAAGAGGGAACAGATAGCGCGAGGCGAGCTTCCGCGGAATTTCCCCGCGCCCTGCCTCGCCTGGGAGGAGCTTCTGCCCCGGGTCAAGGGGGTGGAACAGCGCCTGGACCTTTGGTCCTGGCAAGGGGACTGGGGCCAACCTTCCCAGACCTCGATCGCCTTCTCCTCCGCCCCCAGCTACGGGGGAAGGCTAGCAGCTTTCCTCGAAGACGCCAAGGAAATGGTGGAAAACAGGCGCAGCATTATCATCGTTTCCCATCAAGCAAGGAGGCTCTCCGAGCTTCTCGAGGAGCAGGACATCATCGCCCCGCCGCTTTCTGAGCTTGAAAAGCCACCTGCCCCGGGCTCCATCGCCCTGGTCCAGGGGTCGCTGGCTCAGGGGTGGGTCATGGACTCGGTGACCCTTTTTACCGATGCCGAGCTTTTCGGCTTCACCAAGAAAAGGCGACGGGTGAAGAGGCGTCCGCTGCGCCAGGCGGGATTCCTCTCTGAGCTATCGCTGGGCGACTACGTGGTGCACATCGAGCATGGCATCGCCAGGTTCGCTGGAACGACAATGATGGCCCTAGGCGCGGCGGAGCGGGAGTACCTGGTTCTGGAATATGCCGCTGGCGACAGGCTCTATGTGCCCAGCGATCAGGTTGACCGGCTGGGTCGCTATATCGGTTCCAGTGGGCAGCCGCCAGCGCTGAGCCGATTGGGAACCCAGGAGTGGGCCCGGGCGAAGCAGAGGGTTAAGGAGGCAGCGGGAGACCTGGCCGAGGAGCTCCTCGCCCTTTATGCGGCAAGGGAGGTCATCCCTGGCTTCGCTTTCTGCGCAGACACCACATGGCAGGAGGACCTGGAGGCCTCCTTCCCCTATGTTGAGACCGCGGACCAGCTTCAGGCGGTTCTGGAGGTCAAGCAGGACATGGAAAAGGCAAAGCCTATGGATAGGCTCGTCTGCGGCGATGTGGGCTATGGCAAAACGGAGGTCGCCTTGAGGGCAGCCTTCAAGGTGGTCCTGGACGGCGCTCAGGCGGCGGTTCTGGTGCCGACAACGGTGCTCGCCCAGCAGCACTTCCAAACCTTTAATGAGCGCCTCAGCGCCTTTCCCCTGAAGGTGGAGGTGCTAAGTCGATTTCGCTCGGAGAAGAAGCAGCAGGAGATCATTGAGGGGCTAAACAAGGGCACCATCGATATCTGCATCGGCACCCACCGCCTGCTGCAAAGGGATGTCAGCTTTAAGAACCTGGGGCTGGTGATAATCGACGAGGAGCAGCGCTTCGGCGTGAGCCACAAGGAGCACCTTAAGCGGATGAGAAAAGAGGTCGATGTGCTCACACTCACCGCAACGCCCATTCCCCGCACCCTCCATATGTCGCTTGCCGGGGTGCGCGATATGAGCACCATGGAAACTCCCCCCGAGGAGCGCCTGCCCATAAAGACCTATATCGCTGAATATGATGAGCGGCTGATTCGGGAGGCCATCCTCAGGGAGCTGGATAGGGGAGGACAGGTCTTCTTCGTCCATAATCGGGTGGAGAGCATCTACAAGATCGCCGCCAGGCTCAGGGAGCTTGTCCCCGAGGCCGAGATCGCCATCGGCCACGGACAGATGCCCGAGGAGCAGCTTGAGTCCATCATGCTCGATTTCACCCAGGGGAGGATCGATATTCTGGTCTCGACCACCATCATCGAGTCGGGGCTGGATATACCCAATGTGAATACCCTCATCGTCAATGAGGCCGACAGGCTGGGGCTGGCCCAGCTTTATCAACTGAGAGGAAGGGTGGGCAGGGGCACCAACCGAGCCTATGCCTATTTCCTCTATGGCAAGGGCAAGCGCCTCACCCCTCAGGCGCAGAGGCGGCTGGCCACCATCTTTGAGGCCACCGAGCTGGGCGCTGGCTTCCGCATTGCGATGAGGGACCTGGAGATTCGGGGCGCGGGCAACCTTCTGGGGGCGGAGCAGAGCGGGCACATCGGCGCCGTGGGCTTCGATCTATATTGCCGCCTCCTTGCGGAGGCGGTGGAGGAGTTGAAGGTGGGGGGCTCGGCCAAAGAAAGGGCTTCACCGCCCCAGCCGCCCACCATCGATCTTCCCCTTTCCGCCCGCATCCCCGAGGAATATGTATCCGACCTTGACACCAGGCTCACCCTTTATCAGCGGCTGGCAAAGCTCGGCTCCCTGAGACAGGTCGATGAGATGGCGGGGGAGCTAGAGGACAGGTTTGGGCCCATGCCCCAAAAGGTGCGGAACCTCCTTTACGCGGTGAAGGTCAAAATCCTGGCCCTGGATGCTGGCGTTGGGTCCATCGCCACCGAGGAGGGGCAGGTGGTGCTCAAAATGGCGGAAGGCAAAAAGGTGGATAAAGCACTCCTTGAGCCAGCCTTGGGCGATGGGGTGAAGGCAGGGGTAAATCAGGTGCGGCTAAACATAAAGCGCCTGGGCCCCAGATGGCAGGAGGCGCTTTCTCAGACGCTAGAGGCGCTGGCAAGGGACTGACTCGAACCATAGTCCCCAGTGGTATCCCGACTGCGCTCCAGGAGATTTTGAATGCATTTTGGGGAGCTCTTGTGAAGGGCTTTTTGGCGGGGCGGCTTGCCCGCCCCGCCGCATACTCCGTGTTAGCCGAAGCCGCCTGTTGCCTGTTTGATCCAGCGTGTCGGCGAAGGGATCATCCCTCCGCAGTTGTCGGATTAATCACTGACTTTATCTCCGAGACACGGTTCACTGGGAACCCACCTTGTCGGCCGTGTTCTCGCACCATTTCCTCGTTTGGAGCGATATACACGCAGTAGACCTTGTCATCGGTGACGTAACTCTCAACCCACTGAATCCTTGGACCCATCTCGTTCAGCACTCCACAGGACTTCTGCGAGATGCCTTGTAGTTCCTGCGCGGACAACTTCCCGGCTCCGGGAATCTCCCGCTCGATTACGTATT
>JBHIBU010000159.1:0-3113 GCA_046759245.1 Dehalococcoidia bacterium
TTCTATGCCCTGCTCTTCGTGGTCTTTGATATACAGGTGGTCTTTCTCTATCCCTGGGCCGTAGCCTTGGGTCAGCTTAAGCTCTTCGGGCTTTTGGAGATGCTTGCCTTCTTCCTGATCCTGGTCGTCGGTTTCGTCTATGCCTGGAGTAAGGGGGTTCTGGAGTGGAAATAGAGGGGATGCCCTACGTGAGCGGCGATCTCGATCGTGCCGAGGGCGCTGAGATCGAGGCCCTGTTCAAGGCCTCTCAGCAGCCTTACCCTGACCCTGCCAGTTGGATGGAGGAGGAGATTCAGCGCAATGTCCTGGTTACCTCCATCGATCACCTCTTAAATTGGGGCCGGCGCTCCTCAGTCTGGCCGGTGGTCTTTTTTCCTGCCTGCTGCGCCTTTGAGTTCATCGCCGCCGCCGCCTCCCGCTTCGACATCTCCCGTTTTGGCATGGAGATTTTGCGGGCCTCGCCACGCCAGGCCGACCTGATGATCGTCGCCGGGACGGTTACCTGGAAGCTGGCCCCGGCTATCAAGCGAGTCTATGACCAGATGCCTGAGCCGAAGTGGGTTCTGGCCATGGGGTCATGCGCCATCAGTGGCGGAGCCTTCCGTGATTCCTATAGTGTGGTGCCTGGGATTAACCTCATCGTCCCGGTGGATGTTTATGTGCCCGGATGTCCGCCACGCCCCGAGGCACTCCTCCACGGGATAATCATGTTGCACCAGAAGATCGATAAAGACACCTTTTTGAAGAAGAGGTAGGATGACCACGCCGCTTTCCAGTCAAGATGTTGCCAGGCAAATAGGTGAGCACCTCCCAGATGTCGTCACCGATTTCGATGATACCGCTGTTTTTGTCACGGGCGAAGCCCTTCTCCAGGTGGCGCGCTTCCTCAAAGGGAACCCTGATCTTGATTTCGATTACCTCGCCGCCATCACCGCTGTGGACTTTCTAGAACATTTTGAGGTTATATATCATCTGACCTCCATTAAATGTAACCATAGCATTGTATTAAAAACGAGGTGTTACACTAGAGAAAGCCCCACATTGCCCTCGGTGGTCAGTCTCTGGCGGGGCGCCGATTTCCAGGAGCGCGAGATCTATGACCTGATGGGGATCGCCTTTGAGGGGCACCCCAATCTGAAGCGCATCTTCCTTTGGCAGGGGTTTCAGGGACACCCACTGAGAAAGGATTATCAAAGTGCCACTTAAGACCGAGCCCGTGATGATCAATTTCGGTCCTCAGCACCCCTCAACCCACGGGGTGTTTCGGATGAGGATAACCTTCGATGGCGAGGTGATCGTCGATATGGAGCCCATATTTGGCTATCTTCATCGCGGCATCGAGAAGCTTGCCGAATCCCGCACCTACACCCAGAATATCCCCTACACCGACAGGCTGGACTACCTGGCCTCGATGTCCAACAACCTGGCCTATGTAATGGCGGTGGAGAAGCTAGCCGGGATCGCTGTCCCCGAGCGTGCCGAGTATCTAAGGGTGATCATGGCCGAGCTGGTGCGTATTGCCAGCCATCTCATCGCCGTCGGTGCCTTGCTCAACGATATGGGTGCTTTCATGACCCCCTTTTTGTACATGTTCCGGGAGCGGGAGAAGATTCTCGACCTGTTTGAGATGGTCTGTGGCCAGCGTCTCACCTATAACTACATGCGCTTTGGTGGGGTCAGCCACGACATCCCTGAGGAGTTCCTGCCGGCAGTGAAGAGGTTTATCGCTGAGATGCCTGGCTTCATCGATGAATACGATCAACTGCTTTCTGAGAATGAGATCGTGCTGGCGCGCAGCAAAGGGGTGGGCGTTCTGCCCGCGGAGCTTGCCATTAATGCCTCGGCGAGCGGTCCGGTGCTGCGAGCCAGCGGGATAAAGTGGGACATCCGCAGAGCCGACCCCTACTCTGTTTATGATCGATTCGATTTCGAGATCCCAACAGGCAAAATGGGCGATACCTATGATCGCTACTGGGTGAGGATTCAGGAGATGAGGCAGAGCACGCGCATCGTAAAACAGGCCCTGGAGCAGCTACCCCAGGGTGAGATTCGAGCCAAGGTTCCGCTTACGCTTAGGCCGCCCAAGGGGGAAATCTACGCCCCCATCGAGGGGCCCAAGGGGGAATTGGGCTTCTATCTGGTTAGCGATGGCTCCCCTAAGCCCTATCGCTTTAAAGTCCGTGCCCCAGCGCTGATCAATCTCACCATGCTTCGCGACCTGGTAATCGGCTGGAAGCTTGCCGACGCTATAGTCATCTTTGGCAGCATTGACATCTGTATGGGCGAGGTGGATCGCTAGTGGGAATCCTTGAGCAGTTCCAGCAGTGGCTTTTGAATTACTGGCCCTCTTGGGTGGCCTATCTGGTGCCGCCATTGGTTGCCTTCGCCATCCTCTCTACCTTCATCCTGGTTGTGGTGATGGTCTTTATCTATATCGAGAGGAGGGGCGTAGGACGGTTCCAGATTCGCCTTGGTCCCAACCGGGCAGGACCTTTTGGGGTCCTCCAGCCGGTGGCCGATGCGATAAAGGTGCTGATAAAGGAGGACATCATCCCTGCCAAGGGGGACCGCTGGATTCATTGGCTTGCCCCGATCATCGCCTTCATCCCCGCCTTGGTGGTCTTTGCTGTGATACCCTTCGGCCGGGGAGCGTTCTTCGCCGACCTTAACATTGGCATCCTCTATATAATCGCCATCTCCTCGCTGGGCATCATCGGGGTTTTCATGGCGGGCTGGGGTTCCAATAACAAATATTCCCTGGTTAGCGCCATGCGCGCTATAGCCCAGATAATAAGCTATGAGATCCCACTGGTGCTTTCCATTGTCGGTGTGCTCATAATCACCGGCTCCCTTTCCATGGTGAGCATCGTTGAGGCGCAAACCCTTCCCTTCTTTTTGCTCCAGCCCCTGGGATTTCTGATCTTCTTTCTGGCTGCTGCCGCTGAGCTCAACCGCACCCCCTTCGACCTCCTTGAGGCAGAGTCCGAGATCGTCGCCGGCTACCACACGGAATACTCCGGGATGAAGTTCGCCCTCTTCTATCTTGGCGAATACACCCATGCTTTCGCGATTTCGGCCATTGTGGCCACCCTTTTCCTCGGTGGCTGGGCGGG
>JBHIBU010000160.1:0-3047 GCA_046759245.1 Dehalococcoidia bacterium
CAGCTTGGTCTTTTTTCGCCCTAATTCCCTTTTTCGAACTAGTCGCTGTGATATATCGAAGCCTGTTTCAGCTATCTTTTGCCGTTTCTTGCCAAGGTCGAATCGAGATTTTGGGCCTGAAATGAAAAGGATCCTTCTTCACACCTGCTGCGCTCCCTGCGCCATCTATACGGTGAGCCGGCTGCGAGAGCAGGGATTTGAGGTCACGGGCTTGTGGTATAACCCCAATGTTCACCCCTTCACCGAGCACCGAAATCGCCTCCAGGCGATGCAGACCCTGGCCCAGGCGCTGGATTTGCCCCTCATCGTTTCCCAGGGCTATGAGATGATCGCTTACTTCCGGGCGGTGGTGGGGCATGAGGGCGATCGATGCCGCGACTGCTTTCGATTGCGCCTCTCAAAAACTGCTGCAGTCGCGCGGGAGAAGGGGTTTTCGGCTTTCACCACCACCCTGCTCATCAGCCCCCACCAGAAGCATGAGCTGCTCAAGGAAATAGGGGAGGGGGTGGCAGGGGAGCAGGGGGTTGAATTTTACTATGAAGATTTCAGGCCCGGCTTCAGGGAGAGCCACCGCCTCTCCAGGGAGCTCAATCTCTACCACCAGAAGTATTGCGGCTGCATCTACAGCGAGTGGGAGAGGTATGGGAAGGTGACGATAAGTAAGATTTTGGAGAGTGCCTAGCGCTCGAGGGCACAAAAGGCCCCTTTTCGTAGGCTCCCTGCGCAAAAAGGGACATCACGCTAAGGCTTTGGATATGATGAACATGCCGGTGGATAAGAGGAGATAAAATTGGATAAAATTATATCATAAAATCGACGAAAAGTCAATACCTTCTGTTCCGAATTGGCCAACTAAGCCAGGTGCCCTTTATCGCGCCTCCTCCTTTTCAGCCTCTCAAGCCCCTCCACGCAGTAGCCTTGAGGCAGCCACTGGCAATTCTGGCATATCACACCCAGATCCTCGGGGCTTATCGAGGAGCGGATCCTCTTTTCGACATCGGACCAGGTTATTTTATCTCCCGCCACCACATTAAGCCTCTTCATGACATCCTGGTCTCGGCCCCTGGCCCTCTCCTCCGATTCCACGCCCCTCTGCTGGCACCCTTTCTCACCAAGGAAAGGGCAAGGGGAGCAAATGTCATCGGGCTTGCTCACGACCTCTATCGAGGTTTGCAGAGAGGAACGCAGTTGGTCTGCGATTAGGGTCATGTTTTCCACATATTCCCTGGAATAACCCAGTCCCCTGAAGCCGAGGAGGCAAAGCAGGTGATGGGCCCGCAGTCTCATTTCCAATTCCTCCTAGGTTTCAATCGCCGTGCCCGGGTAAAGAGCAAAAAACCGCCCACCAAGGCGTCTCTTCCTGGAGGATCTCCCCCGATTCAGCATCTACTGTGCTCTTCATCCTCATATCTATTGGAATCAACCCAAATAGCTTTGCCCTTACTATCCCCTCGACAGCGAAAATCGGCCTGCCCTCCACAACCTTTAGTTCGAAATACTGAATCTCTTGCTCCAGCAATACCTGAAGCACCTCATCGGGCATCACCCTCACCAAAACCGCTCCCTGGGGCGTTTCTAAAAAGAGCTGAGAATCTTCGATTCTAATTGCTTGCTTTATTGTTGCCGAAACGCCGTTCACTCCGATCGAAGTCTCTTGGAAGATTTCATCCACCTCGATTCTCAGATCGTGGTATAAAGGGGGCTCGCCCGGAAGATCGATGATCTTCACCGCTATCGCCGTAGCTACTACCGGTGTTCCGTCTACCCTAACCGATATCTCGTCGGAAGGGTCCACCTCCAGTGTTGCCCCAATGGGCAGTTCCAAAGGCTGAACTTGAGGAACCTCGACCCTTTGTTGCGCTATGGTTCGACCCTGGTAAACTATTGATACATCGTATTCCCCTGGATCGAGGTTACGGATCTCCCCTCTAAAGGGGATCCCACCGATGCATTGTATACAGATGGTGCCCGGCCTCTGGTAAAGGGTGATGTCCACCATAATACTTGGGGGGTAGATGAGGGTGATGGGGCTCCTCAGCTCTGCCCTCAGCTCGTGGCATGGCGTGGGGGCGATCACAGAGCCTGAGAAAAAGACTCTAGCGCCACGAAGGGAGATGGTAGCTTCCGGTCCCCCTGTTATAGTGCAGCTCCCTCTAAGGGAGAGGAAAGCCAGCGCCGGGCTATTTCCCCCGCTATATAGATCGCCCGGTGGCGCAGATAGGGAGATCAAAACGAGAAGGAGAGTCAACAAGGAAAAGCAAAATATCTTCTTCATGCAATTCATCTCCTCTTTATAAAGACGAAATTAGTAGTGAAAAGTTCCCTATTGGTCTTATCCTCACTCTCTCCATGCACCTGATAACCCCCCGCTGGCAAAACCAGCGATTTTGGTGTCATCCTGCGCATCTAATATAACGCAATAAACGAGCAAAGGATAGTTGTCAAGGGATATAATGTGATAAAATAATTTATCCAGTTCACGGGGGTGCCTTGCGCTACGCCATACGACCAATGCGGATGGAAGATGTTCCGCAGGCCAATGAGATCGATCGGGAAGCCTTTCCCACTCAGTGGCCTCCACCATCATACAGATGGGAGCTCCTTTTGGGCAAACTGTCCCGTTATCTGGTTGCTTGGGAGGCGGAGCACCCAGCGGAAGGCCCCCCGACGGGACAGGGGGCGGGTCCCCAAAGGGTGTCCAGGCTCAACCAGTTCCTGGAAAGGGTGGGGCGTTTCCTTAGCGCTGGGGAGGCATCTCCATCGAACCAAAGAATTGTTGGCCTTGTTGGCCTCTGGATCATGGGAGACGAGGCTCATCTCACCACTATAGGAGTGAGGGAGGCATATCGAAGGCAAGGAATTGGCGAGTTGCTGCTGATCTCAGCCATTGATTTGGCGATAATGCGCAGCAGCCGGGTGGTAACCCTAGAGGTAAGAGCCTCCAATTCTGTCGCCCAGGCACTCTATGAGAAGTATGGCTTCACAAAAGTGGGGGTGCGTCGAGGCTATTACACCGATAACAGAGAGGATGCCGTGATCATGTCCAC
>JBHIBU010000161.1:0-3028 GCA_046759245.1 Dehalococcoidia bacterium
CGACGCCAAGCCCAAGCCCAACGCCGACGCCAAGCCCAAGCCCAACGCCGACGCCAAGCCCAAGCCCAACGCCGACGCCAAGCCCAAGCCCAACGCCGACGCCGACGCCGTCTCCTACTCCATCTCCAACCCCCATGCCAGTAAGCGAGGGGGATGTGGCAATCAACGAGGTGCAATATAATCCCCCTCAAAGCGGTCCCGATGCTGCCTTTGAGTGGGTGGAGGTTTTTAACCGCACAACCGGGACCATGAACCTGAATGGCTGGAGGATCAGGGATAACCAGAGTAGCGATCTAATTCCCCCGCTGACCCTGCCCCCTAACGGCTTTGCCATAATTGCGGCCACGGACGACTTTCATACCAACTTCCCTGACTTTGCCGGCACCATAGTCTTCCTTGATGGCCCTATTGGCAACGGGCTGAGCAACGATGGGGACCGGCTCATCCTGGAGGACAGCACAGAGCAGGTCATCGACGCCCTCTCCTATGGTGATGATGCTTTTATATCTCCGCCTTGCCCCGGTGTGGCTGAAGGTCACTCACTGGAGCGCTCTCCGGCGGGTGGCGATTGTGTCGATAATTCAGACCCCACCCCGGGCCTTGGCTATTCTCCTTCGCCCACCCCAACGCCTACACCTGTGCCTACTCCCACCCCCACTATTTCCCCCACCGCAACGCCCACAGCCATCCCCCCTACCCCAGAGGGCACACCTCAGCCACCAGCGGAGACTCTGCCCTCCCCCGGAATAGGCTTGCGCGCTCTTCTTATCATACTTGCCATAGCTTTCTTTGGAATTGTTCTCTTGCTTAGAAGGTGGCGAAGAGGCTAAAATAATTGCCTTGTGCCCCTTCCTAGGATATAATTTAGGCAAGGCAATGCCAAAGCCATCGCTGATCGCTATAGATGGGCCCGTTGCTTCGGGGAAGAGCACCCTGGGCAGGCTTCTGGCCCAGAGGCTGGGATACCGCTTTGTGGACACGGGAGCGATGTATCGGGCCTTGACCTGGTGGGCGATAAAGCTCAGCATAGATCTCGAGGATGAAGAGAAGCTCAGCCAACTTGCCGCTAACACCAAGATCGAGTTCGCACCGCCCGCGGACAATGTGCTTGTCGATGGTGATGATGTTACCAGGGAGCTTCAGAACTGGGAGGTAGAGGCGGGCGTCTCCTTGGTAGCAAGGGTGGCAGGGGTGCGAAAGGTGCTCGTGGAGCAGCAGCGGGGTTTAGGGCAAAAGGGCAAAATCGTTATGGCAGGGCGGGACATCGGCACCACGGTATTGCCTCATGCTGAACTGAAGGTCTATCTTGTCGCTTCCGTTGAGGAGAGGGCGCGGCGCCGCTACCTGGAGCTGGTGGAACGCGCTGAGGCAGCGGATTATGAGGCCATCCTCGCCGATCTAATAAGGAGGGACGAAATCGACAGCGAGCGCTCCATCTCCCCCCTTCAGCCCGCTCCAGAGGCAAGGATCATCGATACCGATGGTCTTAGCGCTCATCAGGTGCTATCCGAGATCCTGAGCATGATGGGGCAAGGCTAATGGCTCTCTCATACTATTTGGAAAGGATGATTGCCAGGATCCTGTTCCTCCTTTTTGCCCGACGACGGGTCCGGGGCAGGGAAAACATCCCTGATCGGGGCCCTTTGATCGTGATCGCTAATCATCTCAGTCTTGCCGATCCCCCGCTGCTCAGCCTCTGCATGCGGCGCAGGATCGTCTTCATGGCTAAGGAGGAGGTCTTTCACCATCCGCTGGAAGGTCCTCTGGTGCGGGGTTACAAGGCTTTTCCGGTGCGAGGGGGGCGCCTGGATAGGGAGGCATTGCGTCAGTCGCAGCGGGTATTGGAGGAGGGGTTGGCATTGGGGATGTTTCCTGAGGGAACGAGGAGCCGTACCGCTCAATTGCAACAGGGTTACTCGGGGACCTCTCTCGTCGCCTTGCGCTATGGCGCTCCCATCCTCCCTGTGGGGATCGCGGGTACGGAAAGGATCAAGGGCATAGCTTTCCTGCTTCGCCGCCCCATGATAGTGGTGAACATCGGTGAGCCCTTCAAACTCCCCCCCATTGATGGTAAGCTGACTAGGTCTCAACTAGACTCTGCCACTGACTTCATCATGGGGCGCATCGCTGAGCTTCTCCCGGAGAGCTACCGAGGGGTATATGGAGGGGATAAAGAAAGCGCCCTTGAGGAGGGTGGGGTTGGAGATTGAAAAGGCTGCCGAGCTAGGGTTTTGCACCGGGGTGAGAAGGGCCATCGATATCTTGGAGCGGGCAGCCAGGGAATTTGGCCCGCTCCAGACCCTGGGACCGGTAGTGCATAACCAGCAGGTAGTGGAGGGTCTCGCTCGATCCGGCATTAAGGCAGTAGAGAGCTTGGACCATCTCCAGGGGAATATCTTGGCCATCAGCTCCCACGGGGTGAGCCCCCAGGTGCTGGAGCAGATAAGGGATCGCGGGCTTCAAATAGTAGACACCACCTGTCCCTTCGTTCGCCGGTCCCAGGTCGCGGCAAGGAGATTAGCTCAGGCAGGTTTTCTGGTGATCATTTTTGGTGAGGAGGGTCATCCCGAGGTGCAGGGTGTACTGGGTTGGGCTGGGGGGAAAGGCTTTGCCACCCTCGAGTCCCCCAGGTTTGATAACATACCGCGGCGAATCGGCATCCTTTCCCAAACTACCCAGAGCTACTCTGACTTTGCTCGCTTCGCAGTCTCCTTTATCGGTTCCGATCTCGCCACCCTCTCAGAGCTACGTATAGTTAACACCATATGTGATGCGACGAAGAAACGTCAGCAGGCAGCCCTTGAGCTGGCAAGCAGGGTAGACCTGGTGGTGGTGGTTGGTGGGCGTGACAGTGCCAATAGCCGTCGCCTTGCCGAAATATGCGCCGCCGCTGGTGTCGAGACCTATCGTATCGAAAGGGCGGGGGAGCTCGATCCTGCTTGGCTTCGCAATCAGCGCCGCGTTGGGGTCACCGCTGGCGCCTCCACTCCAGACCAGGCCATCGAGGAGGTGATCGCCAAACTCAAGC
>JBHIBU010000162.1:0-3006 GCA_046759245.1 Dehalococcoidia bacterium
CGCTACAACGTTCAGTGTTGACGACTCCCAGCTGCGAATTGACACCCAGCCAAGCCTGTTCTATGCTACTCGTGCCTGGAAAGGGGGTCTCAGAGAAAGATGGCGCCTAACGTCGACAGCAAATATCGCAGTGCCACCGAAGAGAGCAATGTCCCGAAGGGCAAGGCCGAAACCCGAAAGGTACATGCTGTGTTAGGCGATGCTTCGCCATATGGCTGGACTTTATGGAAGATACAATCAACCTTCCTTGGCTTTAGATATAGAAAATATTCCTATCGCTTTGGCAATGGGGCGCCCATCACCTTTTATTTCCGATTCAAGGACAGCAATTTTTCTACCTTTATGAATGAGCTTTGTTTCGCAGGTAAGAATACCAGATGCTACCGCTGTGAAATAGACGATCTTAATTTCCAGGGTTGTACACAGCTCATCTTCATCTAAATAGGAATAAAGAGCCCCGCCCATCCCGGTGTCAGCCATTGAGTAGATAACTCCTCCGTGCAAAACCTTGTAGGGGTTTAGCAATTTTTCGTTTACTTCTAAGACACAATGACTGTATCCCTTTTTGCACCTAGAAAAATTCAAGCCTATTAGTTCACCGAATGGGTGAAATCCTTCTGATTTTAGAGGGAATTTCTTCGACATAAGAACTGCCTCCACATCTCCAGCAGTGTCCTTCTTGAGAAATCTTTATACCTCTGTTCTTAATCGTGGCGGTATATCGCCTGACAGCGGTACGTGCGAACTGTAGGTTGCAAGTCCGTTCCACCGTCGAATCTTAGCATCTGGTGTCGTGGGTGTCCAGCCTAGTATAATATGCCCCGAATATCTCACAGAAACAAAAGCGTCAGTTCTGCATCTAGGTGCATTCCACACCTTCGCTACATGCATCAAAGGGTTGCCCATGTTCAGCCAGCGGCGAGCAAACCTGCCTGAACAAAAGCGAGGAATGTTGCCTGATACCTCGGCCCCATTTGTGGTTCGAATGAGCTATCTTTGGAATTGCCAGCATTGAACCTTTTGCACTTTGTATCCTGCCAAAGGTGAGGGGGTCTTGCTCCCGTTGCAAGGGCCTCGATCCTCGTGATACTATGACATGCGGAGCCGGGCCAATCACCTGAGCCAGCCGTGGCAGTCGTGGAGCGTTACAAAGGTGAGCCAATGATTAGGGAGCTTTCTGCTGAAGACAGGGATGCTATATACGAGATCATAAACCAGGCGGCTCGTGCCTATCAGGGGATTATCCCGGAGGACTGGTATCATGAGCCATACATGCCACTGGAAGAACTTCGTCGCGAAATGGAGAGGATGACCTTCTTTGGATGGGAGGGGCAGGGGAGGCTCGTGGGCGTGATGGGCTTCCAGATAGTAAGAGATGTCACCCTCATAAGGCACGCATATGTATTGCCAGACTACCAGAGGCAGGGCATAGGCACAAGGCTCCTTAAACATCTAAAGCAGCTCACCAGCACCAAGCGACTGCTGGTAGGCACCTGGGCAGATGCCAATTGGGCACTAGACTTCTACCAGAAACATGGGTTCAGGCTAATGCCTAACAAAGACGATCTCTTGAGGGCTTATTGGGATATTCCACAGCGACAGATCGAGATCTCAGTAGTCCTGGGCATTGAACTGGCTGAGGGATGCTGCAGGGCTGCTCGAGACTGCCAACGGCAGCGCTAGGTCCGCACTTGCGTTGTCCAGCGAACAATCCGAGTTTTAGTTGGGCTAGCATCGCGGCTCCCTCGGTGCCGGTGGATCTTGATATATCGCGGAGTGATTGATGGTGAGAGAAAGGCCTCATGGCTACTCTCAATAGCGCGGAAACGGCTTCGGCAATGTTCTAACCCGTCGTCTCAATAGGCTGCCACTGACATGCATCTCCCTTCTGGACGACACTGCCCAGACCTGGGAACGGGAAGTGAAAGGCGAGCATCAGGGCCTTCTCGGTCGCCGCCCTGTTCAAAAGTCGGCGCCTAGTGGCTATGGCTTGCTCGGGAGCAAAATCGAAAACTGCACACCATTCCGGGTGCTCCAGATGTATGGGATGGAGTACCGCGTCGGAGATGCACAGTAGCTGCTCGCCTGCCGAGGAAATGGCCAGCGCCATGTGCCCCGGCGTGTGACCAGGCGCCTGGAGTGTTCGTATGCCAGGTACAATCTCCGTTTCATGGGCAACGAGCTCGAATTGGCTCTGAATCGGTGGGAGGTTCTTGCGTGCGAACCCCAGGAGGATTTCTCTGACATGTTCATCAAGTTTCTCTTCCGCCTGTTTCGAGTTCCAGAAATCCCACTCGTCTTTCCACATGACGTAGCGGGCGTTGGGGAAAGCCGGCTTGCCCTGGGCATCGGTGTTGCCGCCGATGTGGTCTGGATGTCCGTGTGTGAGGACTACTGTTGAAATGTCCCCGGGCGCAATCCCCTCGGCCTGCAGATTCTGGAGAAGTCTCCCTGTGGTTGGGACAAGACCATCCGCACCCGTATCCACCAGCACCCATTGCTCACCCGTGTTGACTACCAGACAGATATACGGACTTACCCATTCGACCCACTGTTCTGGCTCTAGATTGTGCTCACGAAGGGTTTGATCCAAGTGTTCTCTAGGCGCGTTGGCGAAAAGAAGGGTAGAGGGCGGTGGGAAGGTCGGCGGTGCGTATGTATGAGTGCCATCGCTGACGGCCATACATTCAAAAGCCCCCACCTTGAAACGATAGATTTCAGCCTTCATAGCCATACTCCTGCCTCACTGCTTGCAGACTCAACTCAAGTTTAACACAGAGTCCAGCCCGAAAGAACACCCCCTAACAAAACCGAGTTTTCGGTTTAGGAGCTTACCTTGATGCTCAGCGATCAGAGCCGGGTGATCGAGCGGAGCAACCATTTCCGCGAATCGTGTGTAGTGAGGCACTGACGTAAACCTGGAAGTCCATAATGCCTCAGGACTACCGAGTGTGGTGTTTAGACCTTGATCAGAGTAAGGCTACCTTCTGCCTGAACTTTTCGTCA
>JBHIBU010000163.1:0-2986 GCA_046759245.1 Dehalococcoidia bacterium
TTTGTCGACACCACGCTGCGCGACGGATCGCAGAGCCTATGGGCATTGGGTATGAGGACAGGGGCCATGCTTTCCATCGCGGAGCAAATGGACCGAGTTGGGTTCGAGTCCATGGAGTTCTTTGTCTCCGCCATGTACAAGAAATTCGTTCGTGAGCATAAGGAGAATCCCTGGGATTGGATGCGGCTTGGTGCGAAGCGTTTCAGCAGGACTCGCATCCGCTATCACGGCGGCCTGCATGGGGGGTTTGAAAAGATACCGAGGTGCGTGTTGCAACTCATGATAGAGCGCGTCGTTTCCTTCGGTATAACGCTTACCCGAACGTCCAACTCCTGGAACGATTTTTCAGCCTTCAAGGAGGAAGAGCTGGATGGCCTCAATAAATTGGGGATGGATGCAATCGCGAACCTAATCTATTCTGTCTCCCCCCGGCATACCGATGACTATTATGCCCGGAAGGCCCGCGAGGCAGCAGCGATCAGGCCCTATCGCATCTGTTTTAAAGACGTAGGAGGGCTTCTTACTCCTGAGCGCGCGCGTACGCTCATCCCCGTCATTCTTGCGAATATAGGTGACGTCCCAATTGAGTTCCATGCGCACTGTAACAGTGGCCTAGCCCCTCTGTGTTATATGGAGGCCATCAAGCTCGGCATAAAGACGTTACATACGGCCATCCCGCCGCTGGCAAACGGCTCTTCCCAACCGTCTATCTACAATGTGGCGATGAACGCCCGCGCCCTGGGTTTTACGCCTATCGTAAATGAGAAGGAGATTAAGCCTGTCGAGGAGCATTTTACCTTCATTGCCAAAAGGGAGGGCCTTCCCATAGGGAAGCCGCTGGAGTATGACCACTCAAAATATCTTCACCAGGTTCCCGGAGGCATGATCTCCAATCTCCGCCATCAGCTCCGTCTCGTGGGGATGGAGGATAAAATCGAGGCTACTCTGGAGGAAGCCGGTCGCGTCCGTGCGGAGTTCGGCTACCCCATTATGGTGACCCCACTCTCCCAGTATGTGGGAAGCCAGGCGGCCATCAATGTGATCCTCGGGGAGCGGTACAAGGAGGTCACGGACCAGGTCATTCAGTACGCACTGGGGCTGTGGGGTAAAGAAGGGGCTTTGTTAATGGACCCCGACGTCAAGGATAAGATCCTGAGCAGGCCGCGGGCCAAGGAGTGGATCGGATGGGAACCGCCTCAGCCGTCCCTTAAGGAGGTGCGGCGCAAATTCGGCCGGTCTAGTGTCTCAGACGAGGATCTGGTGCTGCGGTTTTTTGCCGGTGACGACGCAGTAAAGGACATGCATGCCGCTGGCTCGCCGAGGGAGTATCTCAATGCGAGGCAGCCATTGGTTCGGCTGATCGACGGACTCTCCAAGCGCAAAGAGTGTTCCCAGATCTACGTCCGCAAACCCGGCTTTTCGCTTACCCTTGAGAAGAAAAACGATGTCTAATCGTCCGGCTTCCTGGTCTCCTCAAATACCGTAAATATAATGGGGGTCGAGGCTTCCTTGATCGCCTTCACCCTAATGATGGACAATATAATAGTCCCTTAATGCGGCCGGTCGTTTAATCGCTCTCGTGCCAGCTTGTCCATTCCCGAGAGCAGGGTAAAGGGGTCTGACCGAATAATTTGCTATTGTCCCAGAATCTTTTTCAGCTTCTGTTTGGCTTCCTCAGGAACGTTCAAAAGCCTACGCAACATCTCTCCGGCCTTGTCGCCGGGGAGTGGATCCAGCTCGAACTGCGCCCTCTCTGCTAGTTTCCTGAACCTGGGATTCTGAAAGGCCTTCATGAAACCTTCGCGCAGCACGGTCAGCCGGTCTTCGGGTGTTCCGGGAGGTACCACCCAGGGGTTCAAGGGAGCAGCCACCAGTTTGATGAGGGCTACGTCGTCGAGTTTGGAAGCGAGCTCATTGGCCACAGGGACCTCGGGCAACGCAGGATGCCGGGATGGCAACTGCACTAGGAAGCGAAGGGCCCCTGACTTAAGGTGGTTCCTCAGGTACGGGTAAAGTTGCGTTCCGAAATAGGAAAGGCAGCGCCCGTCCACCTCGCGGCGCTCCATCGCCAGCTGGTGCTCACCACCGCCCCGGTAACCCGTGATGATCTTGATGTTGGTACCCAAGGTGGCATTGTGGGTCGCGGGCACCTGGAAGCTCCCGGCGCCTCTCCCGGTCGCGCTGAGAATAAGGGGCTTATTCGAGCCAACCACGTCCTGGACCCTCTGGAACCCGGTGTCAGCGAATGCCACGCAAACGGTAATGTCCATCGAGGGGCTAAGCACCCAGCGAAACTTGGAAGCGTCGTACTCGACTCCCGGAACACTCGCCACCCAGAGGATAGGAGCGCCTCGGGAAAGGATGCCTACGGTCAAGCCATCGGGCTTGGCCAGCCTGTATACGTAATTGGCGACAATAACGCCCCCAGCGCCCGGCATGTTCTGCACGATAACGTTCGGATGCCCTGGTATGTACTTCTCCAGATAGGGGGCTGCCATGCGTGCCAGAACATCGTGGGCTGAGCCCGGGCTGGTGTAGGGCATGAGTCTCAGGGTTTTGCCTTTATAGAACTCTTCTCCCAAAGCTATTGTCGAAACACTGACAGAAAGAGTAAGCCCCATTAGAATTCTAACAAGGAATGAAAGTAACCTATTCATGGTGTTCTCCTTTCCTCCGGTTCAAATATTAGAGCTCGCATTGCCGCGTAGATTAACAACTTAGGACTCCCCTGGAAGGTTCCCGTGCCCTTATAGTCTATTCCCTTTCCTTTTATTTAAATTTATGGGACCTATTGAGGCATGAAAGCCAAAAATGGGCGCAGGTTGACTGTGGGCGCAGTCCAAGCCTCCCCCAGGTTTTTTGACAAAAGGGCCACTGTCGAAAAGGCTTGCCGCTTTATCGCGGAAGCAGGCCGCCTGGGGCTTGATCTTCTGGTATTTCCAGAGGTCTTTATTGCCGCTTATCCTTACTGGCGCGGGTCGGTTTC
>JBHIBU010000164.1:0-2986 GCA_046759245.1 Dehalococcoidia bacterium
GTTTCCCGGTCTCACTTCTGCTCAGCGTATTTCTGCTATTGGTGTAGCTCTACAGCTAGCTGGCGTTGCCCTAGCTATACCTGAGGTATCACAACGTCTAAGTGGTAAACAGGCTACTGATTTGATTGTTTGGGCTGAAACCTTCTTTCCCCTCTGGAAAATTTTGAGTAAATTGCACGTAGTTAAAACACTTGGGCAGTTGTCTATTGCCCTATCAATAGTAGGAATCGTGTCAATAATCGTTGGACTTATTTTGCAGTATTTGGCTGCCTATTACACTTGACTCTGGCTAGGGCATAGTTCACTACAGTTAGATTAAATACTAAGGTTAAATATCAGCTCAAAAGTTCTACCTATTGATACCCCAGCCCCACCAGACAAGCTGTCGGAGGGAGGCCTTCCCCAGGAATGGGGAAGGCCTTTTATTCCAGGGCGGGGATTTGGCCTCAAAGGTTGGTACTGAGCCGCCGGAGATACTCCTTGAAATCGGCGCCGATCTGGGGATGGCTCAGGGCTAGGGCCACCGTGGCCTTGAGCAAGCCCAGGGGATTGCCGGCATCGTAATATTCCCCCTCAAACTCATAGCCGTAGACCGCTTGCTTTTGAAGCATTAGCGCCAAGCCATCGCTGAGCTGAATCTCTCCCCCCCAGCCCGGAGGGGTAGTTTCCAGCGCCTCGAAGATCTCGGGCGTCAGGATATATCTGCCCAGTATCGCCAGGTCTGAAGGGGCCTCATCGGGAGCAGGCTTCTCCACCACATCCAGAACCTGATAAAGACGCTCCTCCATCTGCTTTGGCTTGATGATTCCGTATCTTCTGGTCTCCTTCTTTGTCACCCGCCGCAGCGCCAAAACGCTCCCTTGATAGCGCTGGTATACCTCAATCATCTGCTTTAGCAGGGGTACCTTGGCATCGAAGATGTCGTCGGGGAGGAAGACAGCGAAGGGCTCCCTCCCGATAAGTCCCTCGGCGGTAAGTATGGCATGCCCCAAGCCGAGCTGCTCCTTTTGCCTGATGTAGCATATGTTGGCCAGGTCCTCGATGCCACGCACCTCCTCCAGTAGCCCCCTCTCTCCCTTTTGCTCCAGGATGTATTCCAGCTCAAAATCTCGGTCGAAGTGGTCTTCAATGGCGCTTTTCCCCGAGGAGGTTATGATGATGATCTGTTCTATGCTTGAGGAGATAGCCTCCTCAACAATATATTGGATCAGGGGCTTATCTACCAAAGGGAGCATCTCCTTGGGCAGGGCCTTGGTTGCTGGCAGGAACCTTGTTCCCCAGCCAGCCGCTGGGATCACCGCCTTACGAATCTTCATCACCCTATTCTACACGAAGCTGGTCGTGAGAGGCAACTTTTTAGGCTTGACAAGGAACGCCTGTGTGGGATAGTATCTCAGGGAGGTCGTGCTAGGCGGGGAGCTAGCGGTGCCCTGTATCCGCAATCCGCTATAGCGGGGCTGAACCCCTGCTCGAGGTCTGCAGCTTTTTGGGACTGCTTCTGCCAAGTGGTGTTGAAGGCTGGGTCCTGCGCGGCAGAACACTATGAACCCCGTCAGGTCCGGGAGGAAGCAGCGGTAAATAGTAGCCTCTGGGTGCCGCAGGGTTGCCTGGTCGGAGCTGGCTGACAGGGGCAAGCCAGGGGGCGAGATCGACAGTGGGTGCACGACCTCGCTCTTTTGGGGGGTGGCGGGCTTGAGAATTTCAAATCAAGGAGGGGGCCATGGATCTGAATCGGAGGGACAAGGTGGCGATAGTAACCGGGTCAGCAACGGGGATCGGGAGGGCGATCGCTCTCACCTTGGCTGAGGAGGGGGCAAAGGTGGTGATCGCTGACCTGGATGAGGAGGGGGGAAAAGCCGTTGCCGAGGAGATAAGAGTTCAGGGGGCGGAGGCATTAGCGGTTAAAACCGATGTAACCAAACTGGCAGAGGCTAACCAGATGGCCAGTGCAGCGGTGGATAACTTTGGGGCGATAGACGTTCTGGTTAATTGTGCCGCCGCCTGGCGGATCAACTTCTTTATGGAAATGACCGAGGAGGATTGGGACTTCGAGATAGCTGTCTGTTATCGGAGCGTACTGAATTGCACCAGGGCAGTGCTGGAACATATGATCCCGCGCAGGACGGGCAAGATTGTGAATATTGGCTCCGATGCAGGAAGGGTTGGCGAGCCCAACCAGCCTGTTTACTCCGGAGTCAAGGCGGGCGTCATCGGCTTCACCAGGGGCCTGGCTAAGGATGTTGCTCGGCATGGCATCCTGGTCAATGCGGTCTGCCCCTCCATGACCAAAACGGAGAAGATCGTTGACATGGAAAAGATGTTCGAGGAGCAGGGCGGAGACGCCTGGGCGGCATGGCAGGACAGGATGCAGAAAACCGTGAGGCAATATCCCCTGCGTAAGTTGGGCACGCCCCAGGATGTGGCAAATATGGTGGTTTTCTTGGCCTCAGATCGGGCCAATCATATAACGGGTCAAACGATCAGCGTTAACGGTGGATATGCCATGGTTTAATGGCAAGGAGTGAGCCCTTGCTCCTTCGTCAAACCAAAGAGCAACTTCGTCGCCTTGGCCTTCGGGCCAAGAAGGGATTAGGGCAGCATTTCCTCATCGATGATAGGGTGCTCAGGCGTATCGTCTCAGCAGCAGAGCTTAGCCCTTTCGATACCGTGGTCGAGGTGGGGCCCGGTCTTGGCATATTGACCAGGGAACTGGCGAGGAGAGCGGGCTGGGTTATCGCTATTGAGGTCGATCCCAGGCTGGCTTCCGCCCTGGACGAGGCTCTGGCCCCTCTAGCCAATGTCACTATCCTTAGCGCCGATGTTTTAGAGAGCGACCCCAAAAGTCTAATCGAAGGGGCAAAGGGTGGCCTTGAGGCCTCGTATAAGGTTGTGGCCAACCTCCCTTACTATATTGCCTCCGCGGTGCTGCGCCACTTTTTGGAGGCATCGCTCAAGCCGGAGACGATGGTGGTTACGATACAAAAGG
>JBHIBU010000165.1:0-2958 GCA_046759245.1 Dehalococcoidia bacterium
TCGATCAACTTAAGATAGGCATGCCCATAGAGATGACCTTCAGAAAGCTTTTCACCACCAAAGGTGTCCACAACTACTACTGGAAATCTATGCCAGTAAGAGGCTAAATCAAATAAAGGAGGATAAGGAAATGGAAGGGATCAAAGATAGGGTCGCCATAATTGGCATGGGATGCACCAACTTTGGGGAGCTGTGGGAAAAGGATGCCGTATCTATGTTGGCCGATTGCTGTTTTGAGGCCATCGAGGATGCTGGCATCGAGGCCAATGATATTCAAGCGGGCTGGCTAGGCTCGGTGCTGTCCTGCTGGAGTGGACAGGCATTGGCCTATGCTCTAAAATTGGAGTATATCCCTATCACCAGGTGCGAAAATCTCTGTGCCACAGCGACGGACGCCTTTAGAAATGCCTGCTATGCCGTGGCTGCCGGTATCTACGACATCGTAATTGCTGCCGGTGTGGAAAAGCAGAAGGACAGCGGCTTCGCCGGGCTAAGCGGCTTCACGGTGGACGGCAGTGGCGTTGAGCCGCCAACGCCACCACCGGTTGGGTTTGCACTGGCTGCCAACAGGTATGCACACCACTACGGGCTAAGCTTCGAAGAGCTTAAGACTGCGATGGCAAAGGTCGCGGTGAAGAATCACCACAATGGCACCCTCTGCCCCAGGGCTCACTTCCGCAGGGAGATAACCGTGGAGCAGGCGATCAATGCTCCGATGATCGCCTGGCCCTTGGGGCTCTTCGACTGCTGCGGGGTCAGCGATGGTGCCGCAGCGGCGATCATCACCCGCCCTGAGCTGGCCAAGAAGTTTAGAGACGATTATATTCTAGTGAAGGGGCTGGGGATCGCCTGTGGCGCCAGGCAGGGCACGCTCCAGGACAGTTATGACTTCGTCCACGTTGAGGAGAACGTAACCGCCTCCAGGGCAGCCTATGAAGAGGCAGGGATAAAGAAGCCTCGAAAGGAGATCGACCTTGCCATAGTGCACGATTGCTTCACCATCACCGAGATGCTCATCTACGAGGATCTCCAATTCAGCCCTCGAGGGAAGGCGAGGGAGGACATCGATGCCGGGACCTTCACCGTGGAGGGGGAGCTACCGGTGAATACCGACGGTGGTCTGAAGTGCTTCGGGCACCCGATAGGCGCCAGCGGACTGAGGATGCTCTACGAGGTGTATAAGCAGCTTCAGGGCAAGGCGGAGCAGCGGCAATTGAAGAAGGCAGACATCGGGCTCACCCACAACCTTGGTGGCACGCCTGGCTCCTTCACCTGCGCCGTGTCCATCCTGGGCAAGAGAGATTAAAGATTTTGTTTGATTCACTGCACAGGGGACTGCTCGTGGAGTGGCCCCCTGCCCTAACCATTTTATGTCAATAAAAGAAGGTGGCTTCACATAACAAACATTGTGCGAACCACTTCTCAACATAAAGAATAGGCTAAACCCCCTCTTCGGCAGAGCCAAGCCCTTGAAGCCTTGGCAAGAGCCTCTCCGGTATTTTGCCTTTGATTAGAATACCAGAATCGTGATACTCCATCCCGATAGCCGAACCATGACCGCGGAAAAGTTCCATCAACTCGGTGGCACTATAAGGTATCTTTAGCGCCACGCTCGTCATTGGGCGAGCCAGTTTCTCTGCGATCCCCTCAAGCAACCTATCGAGCCCCCAGCCCCTGGCCGCCGAGAGCAATACCGCCTCTTGACCGCTGTCTTTGATAACGCTCACAAAATCGCCGATATCCTCCTCCCTGGGGACAAATAGGTCAACCTTGTTAAGAACAGCGATCCTCGGCTTTTCCGCCAGCCCCAGTTCAGAGAGGATCTTTTCCACAGTTATGCTCTGCTCAACGGCGTTTGTATGCGTTATGTCAACTATATGCAGGAGCAGGTCTGACTCGGCTAGCTCCTCCAGTGTCGCTCTAAAGGCTGCGATCACCGTAGCCGGCAACTTCTGGATAAAGCCCACAGTATCGGTAATCAGCACCTTTTGCTTATTGGGCAGGGTCAGCCTTCTAGTGGTCGGGTCCAGGGTGGCGAAGAGCTTGTCCTCAACGAAGACATCGCCCCGACTTGTCGGGGTCAGGGCGTTTAGCAACGTGCTTTTACCGGCATTAGTATAGCCAATCAGGGCCACAATAGGGATGCCGCGCTGGGTGCGCTGACGCCGATAAAGGGCGCGCTGCCTTCTTAGCTCTTCAATCTCTTTTTGAAGTCGGTGGATCTTTTGCCGCACAAGGCGGCGATCGGTCTCCAGCTGGGACTCGCCAGGCCCTCTGGTGCCGATGCCACCGCCGAGGCGCTCCAGGTGACTCCACTGCCCGGCGAGGCGAGGCAAAAGATATTGATGCTGCGCCAGTTCCACCTGGAGGCGCCCATCGTGGGTCTGTGCCCGCTTGGCGAAGATATCCAAGATGAGGGCGGTGCGATCGATAATCTTAACCTGGAGCGCCCGCTCCAGATTTCGCTGTTGCGTCGGTGAAAGCTCATCGTCGAAGACGACCACATCGTACCCCACCTTCCCCTTAAGCTCAGCCAGCTCCTCCACCTTTCCCTTGCCTAGGTAGTAGGTGGGCGTTGGCCTTGTCAGGCGCTGCACCAATGCGCCCACCACCTCCGCCCCTGCGGTAGTAGCGAGCTGGGCAAGCTCCTCAAGGGAGTCTTCCAGGGACCAGGTATTTCTGGCCCCCTTTACTTCGACCCCTACCAGGAAGGCTTTTTCTATTGGTGCTCGGGTGGCAAAGGTAGTCCTAGCGATGGTACTCCTTATGTCAATAAATTCCTATCCCCTCTTTGAGGCATCCCATAGAGTGAGCCGCCTCACCGCTTCCTCCAGGCGCTCATCGGGGACGGTCAGGGAGAGGCGGATGTAGCCCTCTCCATACCTTCCATAGCCGATGCCCGGGGTGACCACAACCCCCGCTTCCTCCAGTAGTTTGTTGGCAAAATCTAAGGAGGTA
>JBHIBU010000166.1:0-2932 GCA_046759245.1 Dehalococcoidia bacterium
AGGCGTTGATAACGACCTGGTCAACCGGTGCCTTTCGCTGGGCCCCGAGCTTTAGTAGTGCCCCAGTGGCCAAGCTGCAGTAATGCTTGAGTATGTCCCTCTCATCGTCCTCGAGGGATTCGATATCCCTCTGCCCCTCCTCCCCACATCGCTTCATCTCATCAAAGTCGATCATCTCTTCAACTCCCCTTGGAGAGGAATAGCGGAGGACCACCAGGGACCTGTTTTACTTGAACTGGGATGTTTCCCATCTCTACCTTGGTGCAGTAGTAAGGTCCGCAATTAGCGCAAATATCAAAGTGACTGATAATGGCGGGAGCTGCCAGACCTACTGCCAGCGCTGGGTCTTTGGGGATACTGCGTTCTTCATTACAGGCTAACCTAGAAGCAGTCTTCTTGGAGGAGCAGATGGGGCAGCGCTCAAATATAAGGGGGGGAAACATTAAGTATAGATCTCCTATTTTAGCTTTAATTTAGACGGTATTTTACCATAGACTACTCAGCTTGTCAACCCCCCTGACGGTGTCTACTGGAGTTGATAGAGGATAGCGATGGGTGCGATTATTGTTGGCCCGGGTATCCTGGGCGTTGCCGGCCCAGTCCCTCATTGGCGGGGGCACCGGTAACAGCCGCCATGTGGTGTCAACTTCTGGCATGTTCAACGCCTCTTAACCAGCTTCTGCCTTTACTACCCCATGCCCCTTATTAATCCTCAGGTTGTGGTCGTTGCCTCAACTTTTGCGCTGGGCCCAGCGGGTATCTTGCGAGAGAAACGATATTTTCGTAGCCTCTCCGCCTGAACCCCTCTCTGAGCCAATTCCTTCCTGGTCGGGGGTCTTGGCATCCTGATCAGCTCCTTGGGTACCTCGAACTCTTTGGCGTAAACTTGGCCTTTGTCGGCATGCTCGCGGGAGGCCTTAAATCCATATTTTTCAAGTTGTCTCATCCACCTTCGGTTGCAGGTATAGATGTAGGCTATATCCTCGTCCTCATTGAAGGCGATGATCGTTTCGCGTTCAACTCTTGAAAGCCGCACGTTTCCTCCACGCTGGGAATTGCTACCAATCTGTGCTGGCTAGCCCCTCAAAGGAAGGCACATCGATCTTACCTTCGGAGCCCGCTTCGCCTAATATGCTTGCAAGCGTCTTGCTAGTTTCTCAGCCCGCTCGATAACCTCGTCCTGAAAGAGGCAGATATGCAAAGGGGTCTCCCTGATGTTGCACTAGCTTTTTCCCGAATCACCCTTGCGCCTCCTGTAGCTTTCGCCTTTAAGCTGCACAATCTTGCCGCCCGTCATCTCCACCAGCCGATCCACGACGGCCGCGCCCATGTGCACCTCAAGGTCATCTATCCCCAAGTTACTCGTCATGAGGATTGGAAGGCCCCGCTGATAACGCCCATCGAGCACATGAAAGTAGACTCGCTGCATAAAGCGAGGATCTGCCGGCTGCTCCTTCCCGACGTCGTCCAGGATGAGTAGCATCTTGCTCTTGAGCTCGGCATAGACCTCCTCCTCCCGCTCATGCCACTCCCTTTCAAGCTCCCTCAGATGGTAGGTGGCCCTGATCCTCAGCAGAAGGTCCGTCTCGGTAACGAAAAGAACAGGGCATACGGCGTCCTCAGGGTCACCCTGCCAGCGGTCGATTATGCGGTGGCAAACGGCGCAGGCAAGGTGAGTCTTGCCTTGCCCGTACCCAGGTGGCAACGAGTACAGGACTAGGGAAGGCGAACCCGTAGAACCTTCCAGGGGGAACTCTTCAGCAAACTTTCTAGCAGCATCGAAGGCTTTGGGCTGGAGCCGCCGCTCAAAGTTCTCGAACACCTTAGCCTGGAATCTAGGCGGTATGCCGCAGGAATTGCGCCACCGCCCTCTCAGCCTGGCCCGGTCTAGGTCGAGCCTGGCCTTCTCTTCCTCAGCCACCCGCCTTTCCTGCTCTTCCTGGCAGCCGGGGCATACCTTGGGGCCGAGCTCCCGCACCTGGCCCATAACCTGTACACTCTCCAGTTCAGCACGAAAGGTCTGGCCACAGGATTTACACTGGCGACTTTCTATCCTCGTCGTCCTCTGGCTCAGGGCCTGACTCGATGATGCTGAACCCCCTGTAAGCCGGGTGGAGCCTCTCTTCTTCAGGATGTCGCCCACGCTCTCGAAATCCATATCGTTTACCCTCCTTAGCTGCCGTTATCATGCTTTTGATATTGGAGATGCCCGACGTTAACGCCCAGTCTATTGCCTCAATCATCCTGGCGGATCCCACTTCCTGTTCGCACTCTTCGAACTTCTCCTTCTGGAGCAAGTTCGGCCACTGCTTTCTACGGGTCTTCTCAAATAGATATTTTGTGGCTGGCGAAAGAGATGAGGGCTTTGCCCCTTCTTCTTTAGAGCTATCTTTAGAGCTTTCTCTTTCTTTAGGCATAGCTAAATCGTCCCCTGTGGGTGACCGATTCGTCCCCTGTGGGTGACGCACCGTCGCCGCTGAGTGACGCGCCGTCGCCTGTGGGTGACGTTTTTTTTCGTTTTTGGCCTCCGTGGGGGGCTGAATCGTCCCCTCTAGGTGACGATTTCCCTTGAAAGCGTCGCCTGTGGGGGACGCTTTGAGGAGGTCGCTCAGCCACCGATAGATTTCTGCCTCCTTTTCTCTTGCGAGGAGATCGGTGGCTACTCTTAGGGCGCGCCTACAAACTTTGGGCTGGCTAAACACGCTCCTGGGCCACTCGTTTGGCGGCTTGAGCCTGTAGGAGTTGTCGTTCTTTGCGATTACCCCCCTCCCCACAAGCCGTTGGAGTGCTTTGAACACGCTCTGGCGAGGCATGAGGGTCAGTGACTGCCAGAAGGTTGAGGAGATGTCGTCCTCGTGCCTAAGATAGCCATTGGTCTGATTCATAAGCGCGATGATCACTCTGAATTCCTGGCCAGTAAAGTTCGCCATCG
>JBHIBU010000167.1:0-2925 GCA_046759245.1 Dehalococcoidia bacterium
GGGGGGCACCTGCCGTGAAGGGTAGATATAGTCGGGTTCCTCAAGAATATAAGTCTCATCCAGTGGGATGCCATCGACATAAACCTTACCCTCCTTCACCTCCACCGTTTCCCCGGGGAGAGCGATCACCCTTTTGACGAGGTCATTGTCTGGGTTAGTAAGGGAGCGAAATACAATCACATCGCCCCTTTGAGGAGGATGAAACCAGTAAAACGCCTTAACCGCCAGCAGGTACTGCCCATTGTTAAGGCTGGGATACATGCTGAAGCCCTCCACTTTGAAGCTCTGTACCGTGCTTTGCAGCAGTAAGAAGATGACCACTGCCAGGAGGATGATCGCTAAAAACTCGCGAAGCCTAAATCCCATCCTTCCTCTCGCCTTTTTAGTTCGTTCGACTATTATAACCTATCTATCTGGGCTCTTCCAGCCCTTACTTGGAGGAGGGGGCGATGTCTGGTAGAATGTGCCCCATGGAAGAGGGCGAGCTTATCGAGCGCTGTAGGCAGGGTGACCTCGACTGTTTTAATCGGCTTGTAGAGAGGTATCAAAGGGGGGTATATAACCTTTGCTTGAGGATGCTGGGTAGCGCCCCGGCCGCTGAAGATGCCACCCAAGATGCCTTTATCTCCGCTTTTCGGGGTATAAGCAAGTTCAGGGGTGGCAGTTTCAAGGCATGGCTGTTTCGCATTGCTGCCAACGCCTGCCGTGATCAGCTTCGCTCACTTCGCCGTCGCCCCACCACCCCCCTGGACGCCCTGCCTCTCGAGCTTGAATACGACCGGCATACCCCATCACCGGAGGACTATGCCATACGCCAAGAGCTGGGGGAGGAGATCAAGAGGGCTTTGGCGGCTCTCCCTCCCGACCTGCGGCTGGCGGTCATTCTTCGCGATATCGTGGGGCTCGATTATGAGGAGATCGCCCAGGCGATGAATTGCTCGCTGGGAACGGTGAAGTCCAGGCTCAGCCGGGGGAGGGAGCGCTTGCGCCATCATCTGGGGCGATATCGGGAACTTTTCCTCTAGAGATTTCGTCTTTATAAATAGAGAGATGTTTAAGAGAAAGAGCGCGTGCCAACGATCAAAGGAGATGCTTTCCCTATATATCGATGGTAAGCTCGGCCCCTCGGAGAGGGAAAGGATAGAAAGCCACATCGAGGGGTGCCAGGCATGCCGTCGGGAGCTTGAGTCCCTTGAGGCGACGGTAAATCTGCTTCATCGGGTGGCTATGGTTTCGTCGCCGCGCTCCTTCGCCCTCGCCGAGGTAGCGCCAAAAAGGCGCCCCGTTGCCTTTGGAGCGCTGCGCGCTGCCACCGCCGTCGCCGTGTTGCTCTTGGCGTTTCTCTTCTTGGGCGATGCCCTCAATCTCTTTCAGGCAGGACTTATTGAGGAGAGATTCGCTCAACAGGTCACTCCCACGGCTGGGGAGGTCTTAGACACAGAGGGCATGCCTGCTCAGGGCGAAGGATACGCCTGGCCGGTGCGCCAGCTCGAGCTGGCCCTGTTGGGGGTGGTGGTTGTCTTGGCCGGGACAACGGCAATTTTGTGGCAAAGGAGAAGGAGAGGGGCTGAAGAAGCCCTGAAGGGTCGATTCTAAAACTAGGAAAGGGGGTTCAAGATGAGAAAGAGTTTGTTGCTGGGTTTGGTCATCGGGGTTGCCCTACTTGGGGCAGTTGGCGGCATTCCCTTGGCAAGCGCAAATCCTGTAGCGCCATCAGGGGCAACCCCACAAAGTCTATCAATTTTGGAGGGGAACGCTCAGTGGACCGGGATCCGGGTCAGCGGTCAGGGGAAGGTAACCGTGGTCCCCGATGTCGCCATCCTTAGCGCGGGTGTCGAGGCTCAAGCGTCGACCGTGGAGGCGGCGATGGACGAAGCCGCTGTGGCGATGGATCGGGTGATCGCCGCGCTGCGCGCCAATGGGGTCGCCGAAAGGGATGTCAAGACCCAGTGGTTCAACATCTATCCGCTGAGAAGGTGGATAGACGGCGGCTATGAGCTCCTGCTTGGCTACCGGGTGACCAATATGGTGAGCGTCAAGATCAGGAATGTTGATGGCACCGGCCGCATCATCGATGCGGCAGCCCAGGCGGGAGGAGATCTCATCCGAATCCATGGTGTGAGCTTCACCGTGGACGACCCATCGCAGTATCATGCTGAGGCACGAGCGCAGGCCATGGCCAATGCCAAGGCCGAGGCCCAGCAATTGGCCGATCTCGCCGGCGTCCAGCTAGGAAAGCCATTCTACATCTCGGAGAGCGGCGGCTTCGTCCCTATCTACCGTGATTATGGGATGGCGTTGGAAGGGGTCGCGGTGCCAACCACCCCCATCAGCCCCGGCGAGACTGAGGTCACCATCACGGTGCAGATGGCTTTTGCCATCCAGTGAGCATTTCCAGGCTACACCTTCCAGGGGCCCCGATTTATCGGGGCCCCGTTGATATATTGCACTTTGGTAGGGTTGATGGTAGAATTCGTAGTGGGGTAACTATGGTTCTCAGCGACCGAACAATAAAGGAGGAGATCATCAAAGGGAGGCTCATCATCGAGCCCTATGACCCCGATTGCATCCAGCCAGCGAGCGTTGATGTCCACCTGGACAAAAAGCTCCGCGTTTTCCGTAGTTGGCGTTCTCCCTTTTATATCGATGTGAAGCAAAACCTCGAGGATTTGACCGAAATGGTGGAGATTGAGGGCGAAAAACCCTTCTTTTTGCAGCCCGGGGAGTTTGTTCTGGGGAGCACCATGGAGGATATCACCCTCCCCGATGACATCGTCGGTCGCCTCGAGGGGAAGAGTTCCTTGGGCCGGATCGGGCTTTTGATCCATTCCACCGCCGGCTACGTCGACCCCGGCTGGCAGGGACATCTGACCCTGGAGCTCTCCAATGTGGCAAAGCTGCCCGTCACCCTCTACTGTGGAATGA